>SKGI01000070.1 GCA_007117555.1 Candidatus Izemoplasma sp.
ACAATCAATTGGCTATTTGGAATGAAATCAAATCAAAACTGGCGTTATCTTACGAAGAACAATCTTACAAGGAGACTATCGAATCGATAGACTCTATTTTTAAAGTAAGCAACAATTATATCTACTTAATTGTCGAAAATGAGTTTGTGAAAAAAAGAGTTGAAATGTTGTATTTGAACAAGATGAATCGCATGCTTGAAGGCTATGTTGAGGAAACGTATAAATATCGGTTAATCACCCGCGAACAAGCGGAACATGAACTTGCGGATCAAAAACACTATGCCATCAACAAACCAGAAGAGTCATTTGGTCAAAAAACGTTCACAACCAACTTAAATCCGAGCTATGATTTTAACAGTTTTGTCGTTGGGGCGTCGAATCGACTGGCGTATACTTCCGCGATTAAAATTGCGGATCAACCAGGCATTGTCGCAAACCCTCTGTATATCTTTGGTGATGTGGGCCTAGGAAAAACTCATTTGATGCAAGCGGTAGGTAATTATATTCTTGAAGGCAACATCAATGCGCGCGTTCTTTATATTAAAGCCGATGATTTTGTGGAAGAATATGTCCGGCTCGCGAGTAAGAAAAAGTTTGATGAGTTTAACCAACAGTTTCGCAACATTGATGTCTTACTCGTTGATGATATACAGTTTTTAGCGAAAAAAGAAAAAAGTCAAAGTGAATTTTTTAAGCTGTTTGAGTATTTACACTCTAATAAAAAACAAATCGTCATCTCTTCTGACCGAAGTGCCAACGAACTCGCCGACATCATGAGCCGGTTGACATCGCGCTTCTTATGGGGGGTATCAGTTGACATTAATCGTCCCGATCTTGAACACCGCATCAAGATTCTTGAAAAGAAATTACTTGCTGAAGTGAGCGATCGCGACTTGATTCCTCAAAAAGTCTTAGAATACATCGCCAGTGTTTTTGACAACAACGTCCGCGAACTTGAAGGGGCTTTAAAACGCGTTTTATTCTTTTGCACCGCCTTCGGGTATGACTTTAATGTCAAAAATGCTGAACTTGCCCTCGAAAGTCTCATCACCCCGAAAGAAAATCATAAAGACTTTTTAAAAAACCAAATTACCAATTTACTCAGCGTTGTCAGTGACTATTTCAAAGTGTCCACCAGTGATCTGGTTTCAAAAAAACGTAGCCGCAATTATTTGTACCCACGCCAAGTGGCTATGTACCTTGTGAAGACGCTTTACGACATTCCTTACAAAAAAATCGGTCTCTATTTCGGCAACCGTGATCACTCAACTGTCATGCATTCTGTAGAAAAAATCGCCAACGAGTTACAACATGACCCACACATCAAAGTCGATGTGGAAAAATTGTCGATAAAATGTGGAGAAAACTGAAAAAAAACAACCGTTTTTCCGCTAAACTATGGTATAATTAGTAAGAGCGCTTGACGTTTTCCACATTTCCACAACACACCTATAATAACAAGTACTAAAAAAGAATGAATGACTGAACAGAGAGGTGAGCCCCTATGCGTTTTGAAATAAACAAAGACAAGCTCCTGTACCATCTCATCGTGGCCCAGAAAGCCTTGTCCACAAAGACGCCCAATCCTGCTTTGCAAGGCATGCGGCTTGAGGTGCTAGAAGACCATCTTGTCATCACGACGAGCAACGCCGATATTTCCATTCAAATTAAGTTAGAAGATCAAAGTCTCGCCATTGAATCAACGGGTTCAATGCTTATTCCAGGTAAGTATTTTACCGACATCATCCGTAAACTCGATGGGCAAACAGTCACCTTGACTCAAGGGGATGATAGTTTACTGAGAATCGAAGCGGATCATTCTGATATTACCCTCAATTTATTAGAACTCGATGATTATCCCAACTTAGTCTTCACCGAAAAAGAACAGTTCGTTAAAATCAATGTCCGCACCTTTAAAACGTTGATTCGCCAAACGGCTTTTTCTACGTCTACGATTGAAAACCGGCCGATTTTAACCGGTGTACACGTAAAAATTGACGGCAACCGGCTTGCGGCGGTGGCGACGGATTCATATCGGCTGAGTCAAAAGGCGATTGAACTTGAATCAGATTATGAAGCGATGCAAGCGATTATTCCGGGTAAAAGTCTTGAAGAGTTGGTTAAAATTCTTGAACATAACCAAGATCACGTCGAAATTCACTTCGACCAGTCACGGGTGCTCTTTAAATACCGCAACATTCTTTTCCTTTCACGGCTACTTGAAGGGAATTACCCAGAAACATCTAAGTTGATTCCTAAAGATTTCCCTGTGCGCATCAAATTTAACAAAGAAGCATTACTCACAGCGATTGAACGGGCAAGTTTGTTGACGACACGTGACTCACATAATGCTGTGGTCAAAATGGCTTTACGTAGTGATGATACGGTTGAAATCACTTCGAATGCCCCAGAAATTGGGCGTGTGCTTGAAGAAGTGTATCCTGTGGATGAAGTCGAAGGTTCACCGATTCGCATTGCCTTCAGTTCCCGTTATTTCCTTGAAGCGTTGAAGGTGTTTGCATCGAGTGAAGTGACCATTAGTTTCACTGGTGAAGTCCGCCCCTTTATTATGACGGGTGAGTACGATGAAGATATGTTACAGCTCATTTTACCTGTTAAAACAGATTAAGGCCTAAACGGCCTTTTTTTTGGCTTTATTTTGAGAGAAAACCTTGAGTCATTACTTTCTTTAGTATATAATATACTTAAGTTATTATATATGAAAGAGTGGTCGCATGGAAACGGTCAAAATTCATACGGAATCAATCACCTTAGGCCAGTTGCTTAAGTTTGTCAATTTGGCTTCTTCAGGTGGCGAAGTAAAAGCGTTGCTCGCTGAAGGCAACATCCGTGTCGATAACGAAGTGGAGACGCGTCGAGGCCGCAAGTTATATCCAGGAATGACCGTCACCGTCGGACGTACACAGCGCTATCGGATCACCGCATGATCCGTCAGCTCGAACTGACCCATTTCCGGCGCTATGACCGTTTTTTTTTAGAGCCACATCCGCGTTTAAACCTTGTCATAGGGGCTAATGCGCACGGAAAAACAACGTTGCTTGAAGCCATGTATGCACTGGCTATGACACGCTCACACAAACCAGCACCCGATGAGAGTTTAATTAAAGATGGTTCAGAATATGCCAAAATCGTGGCGCTCACGACGTTTGATGACCGGCCAGCACGAATGTCACTTGTTATTGCAAAAACCGGTAAGCGTGCTGAATATAACCGTGTAGAGGTGGCCCGTCTTAGTGATTATGTCGGTCGTTTAAATGTGGTGATGTTTGCGCCTGAAGATCTCGATCTTGTTAAAGGGGGGCCTTCTGAACGCCGTCGCTTCCTCGATATGGAGATTGGACAACTCACCCCGTCATATCTGTCTGCGTTAAGTCAGTACCGGAAAACGCTTAAGACACGCAATGAAGTGCTCAAAGGCCGTCAAAGTGATAAAAAATATGACGATGATTTACTAGGTGTCCTGACCGAACGACTCGCCCGCCAAGCAGCGCGGATTGTCGATGAACGGGCGGCATTCATCGTCGAGCTCGACCGGATGATTCGGGAAGTTCAACCGTTAATCAGTCCAACAGATCCGCCCATTCATTTAACGTATGCGCCCTCAATAAGTCAAAACTTTCAGGCGGAGCTCACGCGGCGTCAACACCATGACATACGGCAAGGCACGACAACAGCCGGACCGCATCGAGATGACATTCATTTTCAGTTTGCGGAGACACCGCTTAAACCGTTTGCTTCACAAGGTCAAATCCGCACGGTTGTGCTCGCTTTGAAGTTGGCTGTAGCTGAACTGATCCACCGGCAGTTAAAGCGGTACCCTGTCGTTTTACTCGATGATGTGTTCAGCGAACTTGATGACACCCGACAAAAGAACTTACTGAAACATCTAAATCCCCGCACCCAAGTGTTTATCACCGCGACATCACTTGGGGCTTTACAGGCGATTACCTTGCCTCAACATGCCATTGTCCGCATCCACGAAGGTACATTAGAAGGAGTTGAACACCATGGATGAAAAACGCATTTATGATTCCAGTAACATCCAAATTCTCGAAGGTTTAGAAGCGGTTAAAAAGCGCCCCGGTATGTTCATTGGTTCGACTGGGCCACGCGGCTTGCATCACTTAGTTTGGGAAATTGTCGACAACGCAGTCGACGAAGCACTCGCGGGTTATGCCGACGAGATTTTTATTGAACTGCTTGAAGGGGAAATTGTCAAAGTAACCGATAACGGTCGAGGCATTCCTGTCGACACCCATCCTAAAACAAACTTACCCGCCGTTGAAACCATTTTAACGACGCTCCATGCTGGGGGTAAGTTTGATAATCGCTCCTATAAAGTTTCGGGTGGCTTGCACGGCGTTGGCGCAAGTGTGGTCAATGCATTAAGTGAATGGTTGACTGTCGAAATCCACCGCGAAGGTCAAATCTATACGCAAAAGTATCTTAAAGGGAGAACTGAAACACCACTGGAATCACTTGGTGCAACAGAAAAACAAGGCACAATTATTACATTTAAGGCGGATCCTGAAGTGTTCAAGGAATCGCATGTGTATGATTTTGAAACGTTACGTCTCCGTATCCAACAAATGGCCTTTTTAAACAAAGGCATTACGTTTCATATTGAAGATAAACGCCAAACGACGTCAGTCCTTAAGACTTACTTATATGAAGGCGGCATTAAAGAGTATGTCGAATATTTAAATAAAAACAAAGAGCTGCTTCATGAAGAAGTCATTTACGCAGAAGGCGACATTGATGGGATTATTGTTGAGATCGCGATGCAATACAACAGTACGTTCGCGCAAAACATTTTCCCTTTCACCAACAACATACACAATGTCGAAGGTGGGACACACGAAGAAGGGTTTAAGATGACGCTTACGCGTATTTTAAACAGTTATGGTAAAGCGCACAACTTGTTTAAAAAAGACGAATCGTTTATCGGTGAAGACACGCGTGAAGGTTTGACAGCCATCATTAGTGTCAAACATCCAGATCCTCAGTTTGAAGGGCAAACTAAAGCGAAGCTCGGCAGCACCGAAGTGCGCCGCGTCGTCGCGCAAATATTAAGCGAAGGACTCGACCGCTTCTTACTTGAAAACCCTGCGGATGCCCGTCTTATTATTGAAAAAGCGTTGCTCGCTTCAAGAGCAAGACTTGCGGCTAAAAAAGCCCGGGAAGCAACGCGACGCAAAAGCCCACTTGATGGCCTTGGTTTTGCCTCAAAACTTGCGGACTGCCGCAGTAAAGACCCACGCAAGTCTGAACTATACATCGTCGAGGGTGACTCAGCGGGGGGCTCCGCCAAACAAGGGCGAGACTCTGCTTTCCAAGCCATTTTACCGCTGCGTGGTAAAGTATTAAATGTCGAGAAAGCCCGTTTTGATAAAGTGCTGGCAAATAAAGAAATTCTTTCTATGATCCAAGCGTTTGGGACGGGCATTGGTGAAGAATTCAATCCCAGTGAATCACGTTATCATAAAGTCATCATCATGACCGATGCCGATGTGGATGGTGCGCATATTCGAACGTTATTATTAACGTTTATATTTAGACATATGCGGCCATTGATTGAACGGGGTTATGTGTACATTGCCCAACCACCCCTTTATAAAATCCAACAAGGGAAACGGATTGAATATGCCTTCACGGAAAAAGAACTTGAGACCGTACTTGCGGAGTTTGGCCCCAGAGCCCAAATCCAACGGTATAAAGGACTTGGTGAGATGAATCCGGATCAACTTTGGGAAACGACGATGGATCCAGAAACGCGCACGTTACTGAAAGTATCGCTTGAAGATGCGATGGACGCCGATCATGTGTTTAGCATGTTGATGGGGGACGATGTTGCCCCACGTAAGGATTTCATCCAAGAAAACGCCGAATATGTGCAAAATCTTGATGTGTAGGATGTGATGATACATGGATACAATGAAACCGATAGAATACGATAAGATCTCTGAAATCAACATCACAAAGGAAATGAAAAATTCCTTCCTTTCCTACGCGATGAGCGTCATTGTCTCACGGGCCTTACCTGATGTTAGAGACGGATTAAAACCCGTTCACAGACGCATTTTATATGGAATGGAGGAACTTGGTGTACAACCTGACAAGGCATTTAAGAAATCCGCCCGGATTGTTGGGGATGTCATGGGTAAATATCACCCACACGGTGACTCCGCCATTTATGATGCGATGGTTCGCATGGCTCAAGAGTTTAGCTATCGTTACCCGCTCGTCAATGGTCATGGGAACTTTGGTTCGATTGATGGCGACGGGGCGGCCGCAATGCGTTATACTGAAGCAAAAATGGCTAAAATTACCGCAGAAATGCTTGAAGATATCAAAAAGGACACCATTGACTTTATCGACAATTACGATGGTTCAGAAAAAGAACCGTCTGTCTTGCCAAGTAAGTTTCCTAATTTGCTCGTCAACGGCTCAACCGGGATCGCAGTTGGGATGGCAACTAACATTCCCCCGCATAACCTTGCGGAAGTCATCGATGGCGTTTTAGCGATGATGGATAACCCCGATATTACCATCGATGAGTTGATGGAAAAAATACCCGGTCCCGATTTCCCAACCGGCGGTATTTTAATGGGGTTAAGCGGCTTGCGTGCTGCATATGAAACAGGCAATGGCTCCGTCAAAATCCGTGCTAAAGCGGACATTACTGAAGAAAAATCAGGGAAGAAAACGATCACGGTCACGGAAATCCCGTATCAAGTCAATAAATCACGGCTGATTGAAAAGATTGCCGAACTTGCGAAAGAAAAACGGATTGAAGGCATTACCGATTTACGCGATGAATCGAACCGTAAAGGCATTCGCATCATCATTGAATTACGTCGTGATGTCAATGCAGAAGTCACCTTGAATAACTTATACAAGTTCACACCCCTTCAAGTGTCTTTCGGCATGAACATGCTCGCCCTCGTCAACAACCAACCACGCATTTTAGCGTTACCCGATATTTTACGCCATTATATCGATCATCAAGTCGAAGTATTGACACGCCGCTCGCAGTTTGACCTCGATAAAGCGAAAGCGCGTGCTCACGTGCTTGAAGGTTTGTTAGTGGCGCTTGACAACATCGACGAAGTCATCGAAACCATTCGCAGTGCTTACGATGACGCAGAAGAAAAACTGATGAGTCGTTTTAATTTATCAACTGAACAAGCGAAGGCAATTCTTGAGATGCGCTTGCGCCGTTTAAGCGGTCTTGAACATGAAAAAATTACCGGTGAACTTGAAGAGACTAGACAAACCATTGATTATCTTGAAGGTTTGTTGTCAAGTGAAGTAAACAAGTATGAGCGCATTCGTGAAGATTTGACGATGCTTAAAGAAAAGTATGCCGACACTCGGCGAACAGAAATATCGCTTGCGGTCGATCTCGACATCGAAGACGAAGATTTAATTCCTGAAGAACATGTCATCATCACCATCACGCGAAGCGGTTATTGCAAACGGATGAGTACTGAGACGTATAAAGCGCAAAACCGCGGCGGCAAAGGTTTAACTGGCATGAAAACCCATGAAGACGATGCGGTTGAACACATCATTCACACGTCCACGCATGACTTCTTGTTGTTTTTTACGAATCAGGGCCGTGTTTACAAGATGAAAGGGTATAAAATACCCGCCTTTGGTCGTCAGTCACGCGGCTTACCATTGGTGAATATGTTGCAGCTTGAAAAAGAAGAAAATGTCCAAGCAGTCGCCAACATTAGAGATTTTGATAGCGACCGTTACTTGTTCTTTGTAACAAGACAAGGTATTGTCAAACGGACCGCTGTCAGCCATTATCAAAACATTCGCACATCAGGCATTCGTGCCATCAACCTTAAAGAAGGCGATGAACTGCTCGATGTCCGGTTAACGACCGGTGAACAAGATGTTGTCATCGGTGCATCAAACGGTAAAGCGATACGCTTTAACGAAACAACTGTCCGTGAAATGGGTCGGGTTGCTACGGGTGTCCGCGGCATCCGCTTAGAGGCTCCAGATCAAGTGGTTGGGATTTCTCTTGTAGGTGAAAGGAACCAAGTGTTAATTGTCACAGAAAATGGCTATGGGAAACGAACCCATATCGATGAGTATCGCCAACAAAACCGGGGTGGTAAAGGGGTTAAAACCTTAAACATCACTGCCAAAAATGGTGCACTTGTCACCTTGAAAAGTGTCAGTGGTGACGAAGACTTAATCATCCTTTCAAATAAAGGGATGATGATTCGGGTGCCTGTTGAACAAATCGCCCTCTCAAGTCGTGCAACGCAAGGGGTACGTTTAATGCGTTTAAACGAAGGCCATCAAGTCGTGACGGTTGCGGTCGTACCTAAAGAAGAAAGCGTTGAGTTAGAAGACAACATAGAAGGTGCACCCCCGACATCAGGTGAATCAGAGGGGTTGTTTGTCGCAGAAAACGAAATACCTAGTCCACTAGCGCCCATACCCGATGCGGATGAACCAAAAGAAGATGAACCAAAAGAAGACATCGCTCAAGACGAGGCGTCTGAAGCCAACCTTCTTGAAGAGACAAAACCTGTAGCGATGGCACCTGATGACCTTATTGAAGAACCATCAAATGAACCAGGAGAACTCACAGACATTGAAGAAAATGAAGTTTTAGAACCAGAGAGTGACCAACCAGAACCAGAAGAAAAAATTGATGCTTCATCCAATAAAACAAGCTACTCACTTTTTGACGATCTTGAAGAAAGCACCCCCGACACAGAAGAAAGCATCGTCAAAAAACAAAGAGAACCGGTTAAAGAAGAGGACGCCCAACCGCGGCTCAACTTATTTGACGATGA
>SKGI01000073.1 GCA_007117555.1 Candidatus Izemoplasma sp.
ATTGATTACCCTTTGCATGTCTTAGAAAACGGTGATACTTCAGACAGTGAAAACCTTGAAACATTGATTGGTGATGCCATGGTGCTTGACTTCAGTCATGTCGAAACAGCGATTACAGCTGAAGATCTAAAAGCTTATGCTATTAAGCCCGAGAGTTTCGTATTGTTAAAAACCGCAAACAGTAAAACGGATACGTTTTCGTTTGATTTTATCTACCTTGCTGACGATGCAGCGGCCTATCTTGCTGAGATTGGGGTGCGTGGTGTCGGTATTGATGCTTTAGGCATTGAACGTAATCAAGCTGGACAACCAACGCATAAACACTTACTTAGTCAAGGGATTGTCATTATCGAAGGTTTGCGTCTTAAGACAATCCGCGAAGGCCATTATACGATGATATGTTTACCGCTTAAAATTCAAGGTGTTGAAGCGGCCCCAGCCCGTGTCATTTTGACCGAATAAGTCTGTGACCTTTTGCCTCGTTAGGCAAAAGGTCTTTTCTTTGAGGGCGTACTTGTCACACGTAAGACATTTCGTTATAATGAAGCCAGTATAAAGTATGTCATGTTCATGTATAATAAAGACTTTAAAGAAGGTGATCGCATGAACCGTACAATGCATACAACCATCAAAATGGCTTTAGCGATGGTGTTTGCTTATAGCTTGGCTGAATTGCTCATGCTTGAGCAGACGCTTGCGGCAGGTATTCTTGCTGTTTTATCTGTTCAATCTACTCGAACTGATTCGTTTGCTTTAGCATTGAAACGATTACTCGATGCGCTCTTTGCCTTAACACTCGGGACAACTTTTTTCCTTTTATTCGGTTTTACCGCGTGGATTTTTGTCGTGTTTGCCGCAGTTTTTATCGCCGGTTCTTTTATCTTTAAGATTGAAGCAGGCATTGTCCCAAGTCTTGTTCTCGCCAGTCATGTGTTAGCCCCAGGGGCTTTCGACTTAAATGTTTTGCTGAATAGCGTGCTTTTAATGATTGTCGCTGTATCGGTTGCCCTTGCTTTAGGACTCATCTATCCGATGCGCAGTCAACAGGTGCTATCTCGTTATGCCATTGAGTTAGATGCTCTAGTTAAGCAAGCTTTGCAAAGTGTTGTAGAAGGCTTAAAACTAACGACGCCGCCTGAAGACCGACAAAAAACATTGCAAGAAGCACGCAATCGCTTTCGAAACTTACGTGCCGTAGCTACTGAAGCAGATAAAGATCTTCTATTTGACAAAAATCATCGCTTGATGCATTACTTACGGATGCGTGACATGCAAATGCGACGAGTTCGTCGTTTGCATGAATTGCTTGATCATCTTGAATCAAATCATCCGCATGCCTTGACACTCGCACACTACATTGAAGCACTTATCCCTGATATTGGGGCGGTTGATAAAGCAACCGCTCAACTTAAGCGATTGCACAATTTACTTGAAGACTATCGCCAAAAGCCTTTACCAAGTAGTCGCCAAGCTTTTGAATCACGCGCCATTCTTTTTCAAATGGTTTATGAGCTACAAGCTTTTTTACAAGCTAAAATAGAATATCATACGCACTATGATCCTCTATCTACACAGAAAGTGAAAGATACATCATGACCACTCATAACATGCGCTGCCACATCCGAGCAGCCACTGAAAATGATGCGACGTTATTAGCCGACTGGTGGGCAGATGGCAATGTGATGGAACATGCTGGCTTTCCAAACGGCCTAAAAACGGATTTTGATGCTTTACGTGAACGTTTAAAAACCCAAACAAAATCAAATATAATATGGATGATCGAACATCCAGCACATCATCCCATCGGCGAGATGAACCACCGTATAAAAGAGCGTAAAGCTGAAATTGGTATTAAACTATGCGTTGCAACAAGTCAAAATAAAGGTCTTGGCTCAGAAGCTTTAACCTGGTTGATTCACATGTTGTTTAAGGACTATGATATCGTTGCAATTGTCTTAGACACGATGATTGAAAACATACGCGCACAAGCAGTGTATGAAAAGCTTCACTTTAAACAAATCGATCGGTTAGAAAACTGCTGGCAAGATCAACTTGGACATTGGCGTACTGCCATGGTCTATCAGTTAACGTATGATGATTATCAACGTCATTATGGCAAGATATAGGAAAATCTACTTATGCTTCAGCCTGTTTTTGCATTCAATAGAAAAAGATACAAGGCACACTCTCTTGAAGGTGCCTTGTATTTTTAACGATAAATATCTAGTAAACTAAATGGACTATGCAAAAAATAACCAATACAATAACGCGGCTATAAGCACAATCGCGATGACAACTGCCTTGCGTATATAGCGCCGTACTTTTCGTCTAAAGTAACGATGGATGATTGATCACCCCTTGTTGTCATAAATGGTATTGACACATTGAACGCACCAAATCATAGCATTATCTAGGATTACTTTATTGACGAAGACAATTTCAGTCTAACATGTCTATAGACATAATTCACAGAGGGTTAGAGGATAAAAAAGAGACGCCTAAGCGACTCTAAAGATATAATCACAGTTAAAGATATCTTAAATTTCACGCACTTTAAGTCTCCTGTTAGATAAGCGTTTAAACAAATAGCGACATAATAAGGAGATGACCTTAATGAAATGTCTAACCGTTACATGAACTACGGTGACATAATTAAAAATCAAAAAGATGCATTTATCATAGAAAAAATGAAGCCAAAGTGTTTCAAGAACATAACCAAGCTCTACTACTTGCATGCCTATTTAAGTTATTTATGGTGTCTTTGATAATGTTGAAAATACCTTATCAAGACGTTTCAAACCTTCTTCAAGTTGTTCTGCTGAACAAGCAAGATTTAAACGCATCCACGTCACACACTGACGCCCGAACGGTTTTCCTGCTGAAACAACAAGTTTTTCCTTATGACACACTTTCTCAAAACGTGTGCCATCTTTGTCTAATGCCTCAATGTTTAACCAAGCAAGATACGTCCCTTCAAGAGGGCTCATCTTGACCATCGGATAATGGGTTTTAAGCCAAAATTCTAGTGTTTGAGCTTGCTTAGCAATATGGTTGTTTTGCGCATCGACCCATAGTTCGCCATTGGTGTAAGCTGCAATCATCGCTTCAATACCAAATACATTTGAGCCACTTAAAAAGAACCGGTCAAGGTGCTTTTTGATTTGTTTACGTGCATGTGGATCAAATACAACAAGATTAGCCGTTTGTAACCCGGCAAGATTGAACGTTTTGCCAGGTGCTTGTACGACAATCAGTTTGTCGTAATAATCAACATAAGAAGCGATCGATTTAAACTGATGCGGAGCCATGATTAAATCCGCATGGATTTCATCGCTGATGAGCCACACATCATACTGTTTACATAGCGCAATCAGTTGTGTTAACTCTTCGTCACGCCATACGCGACCGACTGGATTATGTGGGCTACAAAAAACGAGCATCTTTGCACCGTTTTTGAAGCATGATTCTAAATGTTCAAAATCAATACGATAGTTTGCATCCGTTTCAAGCAGCGGGTTTTCAATTAATTTTCTACGATGTTGTTTGACAAGCGGATAAAACACATGATAAACGGGTGTTTGAATGACCACAGCATCGTTCGTTTCAGTTAAAGTATCTAATACAATCGATAAGGCGGTTAGTACTTTTGAGGTCACGAGCAATGTATCTTTTTCAGGTTTATAGCCATACCGGCGCGCAAACCAATCGAGTACCGCGGACTTATACGTCTCATCCGCAAACGTATAACCATAAGCGCCATGTTCAACGCGTTGTTTAAGCGCCGCTTTAACGCATGGCGCTGTCTCATAATCTGAGTCTGCGACTGAAAAGGCAAGTACCGATGTATGGCCGACCTTTTCAATGGCCATCATCCATTTCGCTGAGCGACTGTGTCGGCGATCAAGTGTATCAAACATGGAGTTCATCCTTTCTTTGTTTCGTCATGAAACGCTTTTAAATAACATTATTTCTTGAGACGTTTCGCGCGTTGATAAAAGACTTCAACCGCTAAAGAAAGCTTTGTCACAACGCCTGGTGGGCCATCAAAACCAAGAAAGTAGGTCATGCCATCGACTGAATAGCTAAGGTAATCTTTGCCATGATGGTGTTTATACGCCACATGCACAGCCATTTGGTTTTGATTTTCACGCCGGACTGTCCGCGTCTCACCAGCATCATCATATGTAAAAAAGAGCGCTTCAGTGGTATGTTTGAACTGCGCTTTGCCTAAGGGGATAAACCCTTTAATATTCGGCAACATGTATAAATCGACTTCAGCTTCAAAATGATAAGTTTGTGCTTCAATCTCTTGGACAAGCGTTTCTTTTTGTTTGTCATACCAATCAGGCACTGTACGACTGGTATGGGTTGAGTGTTCAATAAGGTCGCCTGTTTCACTTAACGTATGGGTGATGCCACACGCTAAGCATGAAATGTCTGCATGGTTCGATTGCATCGTGTGCTCTTTCTCACAGATAGGACACCGATATAAAATGTTCTCAAGACCGACAGCTCGGTGCTTGTCACGGATTAAAATGTTGTTTTCTTTCTGCCAAACATAGTCATCATATTGAAATGCATCATGAATGGCTTTGTTAATCGCATCGACTGACATTGTTTGCACCTGTTCACGCGTTAAAACTTGCGTTAAGAAAGATTCCGAGCGCAGTTTTCGTCGATACGGATGCCAATAAGGTTTGACAAGATGGTGTCCAGGATTCAACAAGACGACAACGGGTACACCCATGAGTTTGGCCAGTTTTCCTAAACTATCAGGGATGACTTGATTGCGACCATCTAATGTGTAACGCGCTTCAGGAAAAAGACTCATCGAACGGTTTTGTTTACGCAAGACATGTAACATATTTCGGGCGATGGTAGGGTCATTGCTGAATTTTCGTGTCAAAAATGAACCCGTCCATGCGACCGGCCTTTCCCGTTTCACACCTGCATCAAGGGCGATCACATTGCCAGGTGTTTTAGGAAAAAAAAGTTTCGCAAGCACTTTAAAGTCAAGAATACAACCATGTGATGATAACAACAAATAAGGTGTTTCAATGGGTGTCATGTGTTGCTTGACAAAACGATGGCGACGCCAAAAAAGGTGTGGAAAAGAACGTAGCCAAACATAAAGAACCATCAACCACATGCCGCGACGTGGGCGACTTTTATTTGTATAGGCCGGTTCTAAGCGAGTGCCTTTTTTATTAAGTTTTAACATCGTCATACCTCAACTCGATCGCCTTATGATTAAACAAGGCATAATGGGTATAGATTAGACTAAAATCTCGTATTTTTCAAGTGTTTTCGTCTAGGTCGTGTGTTCTAAAATGCGTTATCCTGGTCCGTTAAACACTTGCATGTCGTATTAAAAAACGCTATAATGGCAAAGTACGGCAAATCGGAGGTGTTTTTGTGAACAAGCGGTTTATCTTCCCCATTTTAATCTTTATATTTTTTGCGCTGGATATATTTGACGATCTCTTTGGATTCGCTGGAGATAGTTTTCCTACTTGGATTATTTTGCCATTTCTTTTTCCTGCCATTGCTTATTTTTCCAACCAAGAAGAAAAAAAACGTAAAGCACGTAAAGAAGAATCTTTTAACCGCACGACCCTTTCTAACCCAAAGTCTGAACCGGATAAATCCTTAAATAATCAACCGTTATCCGATGAGTTTGCTTTTGATCCTGAAGATTATAAATTGTAATACGTCGATCATTAGATAATTCAATCAACCAAAAAAGATCCCCTTTCAATGTTAATGTGGGATCTTTTTATGTGCTTTACGCGGTATGAATCATATCGATGAATATATCGACAAGTTTTGGGTCAAACTGCGAGCCTTGAGCACGCCGCAGTTCAGCAATGGCTTCTAATTTGGTGACTGCCTTTTTATAGACGCGGTCATGTGTCATAACATCGTATGCATCGATCATGGCAATTATCCGTGATAAGAGTGGAATATCTTCACCTTTAAGACCTTTAGGATACCCTTTCCCATCATACCACTCATGATGCGTGAGAATGAGATAAGCAATATGTTCTATTTCAGGAATGGTTGTGGCCATCTTGTAGCCAATTGTCGTATGGTTTTTCATCATCTCATATTCTTCATCAGTTAAGCGACCCGGTTTTTTCAAAATGGCATCATCGATCCCAATCTTTCCGATATCATGCATCATCGCAAGCATCTCTAAATCATTGAGCATTGTATAAGATAAGTTAAGTCGTTGTCCGAATTGATGCGCGAGAGCTTGCATGCGTTGGGCATGCTCTTCAGTTTCATCACTGCGTTCATACAAGGCAGTTTTTTATGGAATTAATGACGGCGTTACTTGAAGAAGTTCGATCTGCGAGTTTGTTTTTTTCAAGGCGCTTTCAGCTTCTGCAACAACATCTCTAGAAAGTTTTTCACTGTCATTGAATGCATAACCAAGTGCAAGTGTACTTTGAACATCTCCAAGCTTTAAAACACCCAGTGATGTTTGCAAGGTTTCGGCTAAATCTCTAACTTCTTGAAAATCACTTGTCTCAAGGATAATCGCAAAAGTATCCCCGCCTGAACGGGCTAAAAAGTCACTTGGTGAAACGGCGGCATAAATACGCCTTGCCACATCACGAAGCAGTGCATTGCCCGTATCATAATCATACAGTTCATTAATGAGCCGCAAGCCATTGATATCAAGTAAAATCAATCCATAGTGTGCGCGTTGTTTTTTTAAGTTTTTCAGTGTGTGTTCAAACTGACTGCGGTTATAAAGACTTGTCAGCGGATCATGCGTTTCAAGATGAGAAATACTTTGTTGTGCCGTATGGAGAAGGTGAATTTCTCGTCGAATCAACAAATAAATTAATCCGGCAGAAACAGTGATAAATAAGATGCCTTTACCACTGCTATAAAGCCAAAAACGTTCGATATCTTCTAACAAAGTAAGTAAAAGAAAATCGGTCACGAGAATCCATATTACACTAAATAGAAAGTATATGAGTGCGACTTTTGTAGCTACGGAAACAGTGCGCATCGTTATCTCATCCCTTCAAGATCAAGCTTTTCATGTATAGTATAGCATTTTGATAATCGTTTGCACAGTAGAAGTGGATGAGTACAATTGGTACATTAAAGTGACTTACTTGTAAAAGAAGTGACTTTAGGGTATAATTTATAAACAAATTAAACGGTACGAGGAGGCGTGGTCATGTTACGGATACGATGGTATTTGCCGTATGCACTCATTGTTTTAATGATCATGCTTTTTCTAGTGCCTACCTTAATTTTTATGAGTCATTCAGTCCGACTTAATCTCGATCGCGCGCACCCTTTTAATGACAACTGGCTTGTTGTGACTGATATCGATACGCAATCAGTGACCTTGCCAAATCAAGTAGATGTTGCAGTCATGACGCCTGTCACCATGCAAAAAACATTACCAGAATCTTTTGCGACCGGACAAAAACTTCTCTTAAGGTCGTCTCTATCTAACTTAGAAGTCCTTCTTGATGGCCAATCACTTTACCAAGTCGATTTTGAAAGTCAACCTGCTTATGCGAGTTTATGGCACATCATCGAAATTCCAGAAGGTTCTGACGGGGCCATGATAGAAATCATTTTATCCTCGCCTTACCCTGCCATGAGTGTTAATTTAAATGAAGTGTTCTATGGCAGTTCTGCAGGGTTATACGCGCATTTGTTTTCTCAGTATGGCATGCGCCTTGCGATTGCACTGCTTACGATATTTTTTGGTATCATCATTATGATTGCAAGCCTTTTTGTTTTAACTAAGACGAAAAGCACCCATACATACTTAGGTCTTTTTGCCGTTTTCTTCGGTCTTTGGTTACTTGGAGAGTCACGGCTTTTACAGCTTTTTACAGGCAATACTTTTTTGCTTGGATCGATTGCTTATTTAAGTATTGCTTTCGTTCCCATTCCACCTCTCATTTTTTTCGCTTATGAAGTCTTGCCTAAATGGCGACCTATACTGATTTTCTTAGCCATTGTTCACGGCGTCAATGCAGTGCTTATTTATAGCCTCCATCTAACAGGACGGGCTGATTTTTTCGAAACTGTCCCTATTTCAATTGGCTTGGCTATCGTTAGTCTTATCATAGGCATTTTACTTCTGTCTTTAGAAGTCAAACGACAACGGACCCGTCGCATGGTAAAAATTCTCATTGTGATGGTCGTATTAGCTTTCTTTGCGGCACTTGAAGTCTTTAGTTTTGCCTCGCGTGACTTTTGGGCGACCTCTACGTTTGCAGCACTTGGACTTGGCTTTTTGATGCTGTTTATTTTCCTAAACTATGTATTATTTGTCATTCAGCGCTACAAGATTAGTTTCCGCAATGAATTTTACGAAGTTTTAGCGTATCAAGATCCCTTAACAGGGGCTAAAAATCGGCACGCATTCGAACGAGACTTTGAAGCTATGTTTGGAGAAAAAAAGCCAGCGCATGCTTTGAGCTTACTGTACTTTGACCTCGATGACTTAAAATACATCAACGATCATTATGGCCATCTTGAAGGCGATGCGGCGATTAAACAGGCGTATGCTATCTTAAAAGAGACCGTGGAAGATTGCGGCGAATGTTATCGCGTTGGTGGCGATGAGTTTGCTTGCTTAAGTCAGCAACTCGACGCAGAACATCTTGAAAAGATGAAAACCGAAATTATGCGCCGTTTTTCTAAGCAAGATGACGCTACCCCTTATCCATTTCGTATGTCGGTTGGAATGGCGCGTCATGAAGTGACAGCCGATGAAAAGCCGAGTGA
>SKGI01000004.1 GCA_007117555.1 Candidatus Izemoplasma sp.
GGGCATTTTTACTTGACCCAGATGCTTAATGGACCATCCCTTTCCGTGGCGTTTTCTAAGTATTCTTATTGGTTTACTGAGTCTAGGTTATGGTGGTTTCCTTCTCTTTGAAGTGCAAAGACTACGCCGTGACCGTGCGTCTTTTGATCATGTCATTCACGTGCAAGGAACACGGGGAAAAAGCACCGTAACACGCTTAATCGGCGCCATACTTCGTGAAGCGGGCATCCCGACTTACACAAAAGTGACTGGGACAGTCGCCGCGACGATTGATTGTCAAGGCATCGAGCAGCCCATTCGCCGCTTAGGCCGTGCGAACATTCGTGAACAAGCTAAGATGATGCATCAAGCACGCCTAGCAGGATCGAAAGTACTCGTCATAGAGTGTATGGCGGTGACACCGGAACTGGCTGAGTTGTCCGAAAAGCGGATGCTTAAGGCGGATTGGGTTGTTTTGACCCAGTCAGGGGTTGACCATCAAGAAGCGGGTCAAGACGCGCATCGTTTATTGCTTGAAGCGGTTTTACCTAATCAGGGGACTGTTTTTTGCTTAGATGAGCATGTTGAGACGATTAAACCGTTTCAAAAAGAACGCGGTTTTTCAATCGAAATGGTGCATCCTAAAACAGAAGAAGACCCGTCTTTGCATCCGAGTAACTTAGCTTTAGCGCGCGCGGTTGGAAGGCAGATGCATGTGCCCGATGACACGATCGAGGCTGGACTAAAAAAAGCGAAGCCTGATCCCGGCGTCGTTCAAACGTATCATAGAGCGGACAAGACGTTTGTCAGTTTATTTGCGGTGAATGATCCGGGTGCCTTAAAAACTTGGTTTGAGCACCTGCAAAAGACACACAATTTAAAAGCGCAGACCGTGACAGTACTATTAGCGAATCGGTTTGACCGACCGCTTAGAACCTTAGCTCAGCTACAAGTAATTGAAAGCTTATCACCGCAAGAAGTCTTTGTCGCGGGACCGTATTTTCGTCGTGTTAAGAAGATGTTATCTAAGGCACATGTGGCGAAATTTACGACATTTGAAGCGTTACCTAAAGGCATCATCATTGGGGTTGGAAACATGCATCCAATGGGATTTAAAGCGCATGCGTTCTTTTCGGAAGAAGGTGGATAGACCATGGGAGAGACGATTGTACTGGGTGTGATTCTTGCCATCATCTTTTATGAATTGACCGATGTGTCACCGGGTGGTTTAGTCGTACCTGGTGTATTTGCCTACTATCTTTATGACCCAAGAAGACTTGTACTAACACTTTGTGTGGCTTTAATAGCTTGGCTGTTGGTACGGGCTTTTTCGCAAGTCGTTATTTTATATGGAAAACGGTTGTTCGCGGTTCATGTCATGACCGCTTTTTTGCTTGGGGGGTTGTTTGCGCTTGGGGTGCATCTATTTGACTTGCGGTGGCTTGATGTACCACTCATTGGGACGCTAATCGCAGGCATTCTTGCCCATGAAACAAGCCGCCAAGGTGTTTTTAAAACGCTGGCAGCTTTGATGATTGTGACGTTATTGACGGGGATGGTGGTGCTTTGGCTTTGAAGACGATTCAGTTATTTGTAGTCGCATGCGGAGTGCTTGCAGCTTATCTGATGACCCTCACGCAAGGTGAAATCGAACGCACAGACTATTATGATCAACAACGTGAAGCGGTGATACGGATGGCAGCGATGATGGACGCCATAAAAGCCGAGCGTTTAGAAAGAGGCCTCGCCATCAATTCAGAAATAGACCCTTTAGAAACGGGACTAATCGGTCTTCCTTGGCCCGATTTGAGTGAACCGTCAATTACAACAACGAGTGGCTTTTTGCCTGCAAAACAGTTATCAGTGAATCCGAATTTTGCGGCGCTTATGGTACGTTATTTTCATGACCTGAATTTGCAAGCAAATGATACGGTTCATGTGTATTTTTCGAGTTCTTTTCCGGCCTTAAATCTCGCCATCTTAGCGGCGATTGAAACGATGGAATTAAACGCCGTGGTGGCGTCTTCGATTGGGGCTTCTAGCTATGGTGCAAATGCGCCGACTTTTACATGGATTGATATGGAACACCATTTGCTTTCACTAGAGCTTTTAAGCACCTCAAGTCAATGGGTTTCTTTAGGGGGAGAGAACGATCGCCTTGAAGAAGAGACGGATGAAACATTTAAAGAAACACTTCGCACACATATCCATACACTCGGTTATACGTTCATCGATGAAACAGATTTTGCGCAAAATGTTGAAACACGTTATCGTAGTTTTCGTATGCAAGGGGGCAGAGCTCAGGCGTTTATCAATGTGGGTGGCGCACTAGTGGCAACGGGACGGCATGGTCGTAGTTATCCGTCAGGAGTGACTCACCGTTATTCGGTGCGCGTCGGCGCCCAATCAGGTTTAATCGATTATTATTTCCGTGACGACATTCCAGTCATTCATTTACTTAATATTTCTAATCTAGCGAGACGCTACGCCATGCAAACCGATGTCCGCGCACCTTTTATACACGGTGTGGGTTCGATGTATGTAAACACGACCTATCCCATTATATATACCGTTATGGCGTTTATATGGACAGGGAGTGTTTTAGGTAGTGAAACCGTGTTGAGATACATTAGAAAACCGATTCAGAAAAGAGGCGAAACGTCATGATTAGAAGACTTGGTGTGATTGATTCAGGTCTTGGCGGGTTAAGCGTCTTAAATCCTTTACGAGATGCCTTCCCCCATGTGGACATGATTTATGTTGGTGATTTTGGTCATGCACCGTATGGGACTAAAGATAAGGCGACGGTAAGTTTGCGTGTGCACACAGTGTATCGCTGGTTGCTGACACAAAATATCGATGCATTTGTGATTGCCTGTAATACGGCCACGCTTGCGGTTGATCTCGCTGATTTTAATGTCCCCACATTTGATGTTGTAACGATGAACCTTGCCGGCCTTCAAGCCAAACTTAAGTCGGGTAAAGTGCTCGTCTTAGGTACTGACTTGACTATTGCTAGCCACGTTTATCAAAAGCGACTACGTGCACTTGGATACCACGAAGTTTCTTTAGCGGCACAATCGCTTGTGACACTTGTAGAGGGTGAACCATTGAACACTGCTAAGTCTCATCGAGTCGTCCGTGAGACGCTAACACGATATATCGGGCGCGATGTCGCTGCCATCATTTTAGGATGCACACATTTCTCTTGGATTAAAGTAGAAATTCAAAGCTGTTTTCCCCAAGCGATTTTAATCGATGGGATAAGAGAACTGTCAAGTCGGCTTCAAAAACAGATAATTTCTAATAGTCAAACGGGCCAATTGACGCTTGTAACGACGGAATCGAAGGATTCATTAGACCGAATGAAAACTTTTTTGTCTAATCCTTCAAACAAAGAAATACAGTTAAAAAACGTATGATTTGGTGCCGCACTATCCCCCCGTATAGACATGTCATGAGACTTGAAATCATGAAATATGGTATAATGGTGATATCTATAACTTTAAACTGACTATCAAAAGTCACACGTTTACGCGATATTTGAAAGGAGATTTTTCATGTTAAAAAAGTACCCGGTCATATCTAAACTACTTGCATCATTTTTAATGATTGTGGCTTTATTTTTATTGGCCGCTTGTGGGTGGTTTGGAGACGATGACCCCGATCCCATTGAAAATGGCACTAACGGTAATAATGGCACAAACGGCAATGGTGATGAAGTCATTGACTGGCATGACCTCGATGTGCGTGAAGCGTTCGGTGAACGCGGCATGGTCGCGACGGCTTCTAGCTTTGCGACGAAAGTTGGCGTTGAAATACTTGAAGCGGGCGGGAATGCATTTGATGCGGCCATCGCGATTGCGTTTGCATTAAGCGTCACTGAACCGAATGCTTCTGGTTTAGGTGGCGGCGGTTTTCTCGTTGGTTACAATGCCGAAACGGGCGAAAGATTCGGATATGATTATCGTGAGTTTGCGCCCGGCGCTGCGACGCTTGATCGGTATCGTAATGACCCCAATCTCAGTTTAAGTATGGCAAATGATGCCAACCGTAACGGTGCGCCAGCAACCGGTGTGCCGATGTTTGTTGATGGGATGTTAAGTGTCTATGAAGATCAAGCAAGTCTTGATCTAGCGACACTGCTTGAACCCGCGATTACATTAGCACGCGAAGGTTTTCCGGTACCACCAGCACTGTCTGAAGCGATTATGTCACAATTTGGTAAACTGATGCGTTCTGAATCAGAAACACTCAAAATTTATAGTACGGATGGTTTTGGCCCCATCGGTGTAGGTGAAACACTCATCAATGAAGATTTAGCGGTCGTCCTTGAGATGATTGTCGAAAATGGTCGTGAAGCGTTTTATACCGGTGACGTGGCATTAGCCATTATCAATACGCTTCAACAAAACGGAAGTCTCATGACAATGGCGGATATGCAAAGGGCGATGGGCGCGACCATTAAAGCTGACCCAATCGCTGGAACATATCATGATTATGAGATTTTATCGATGTTTCCACCAAGTTCAGGTGGCACGACCTTAATTCAGTTTTTCAATATGATTGAACATTATAACGAGACATTTGGTCCGATTGCAGAACTCGGTCATAATACACCTGAGTATTTGCATGTTGTGGGTACGGCGCTGCAATTGGCTTATGGTGATCGCCGCCGTCATGTGGGCGACACTGAGTTTGTCAATGTCCCGATTGCCGGCATCACAAGTAAAGCATTTGCGGCCGATCGTTGGCAACATTTCGACCCAAACGTCGGTCGGAATATTCCACCGATGTACTACTTTGGTGATCCTTGGGCGTTTGAATCAAACGACTTAAGTTGGTTTGAGACGGAAGAAGAAGCGTATCTTGCGCTCAATCCTTATGGGAGTACGACCCACTTTACGGTCATCGATGAGATGGGTAATGTCGTCTCCTCAACCAATACAATCAATTACTTTTTTGGGACAGGACTCATTGCGCCTGGCACAGGCATTGTGCTTAACAACACGATGACGCCGTTTAGTATGCTTGAAAGTAATGAAGTGGCGCGTATTGAACCGTATAAACGTCCCCTCAGCAACATGTCACCAACGATTATCTTTGAAAATGGGGAACCGATTATGGCCATTGGCTCACCAGGTAGTATGCGGATTACCTCGGCAATCGTGCAAGTTTTCTTGAATGTTGTTGAGTTTGAGATGGATGTCCAAACAGCCATTGACCAACCAAGGATCTTCCATTACATTGGCAATGTCAGCGGTGTCCCTAATCCTATGGAAGTCGAAGGAGATATTGGATCAGAAACTATTGATGGCCTTAGATTACTCGGTTATGATGACTTAGTAGTCTATAGTGGCACAAACTTATATTTTGGTGGGGTGCATGCGATTGTCCGCAATCCACTTACCGGACAACTCCATGGTGGCGCCGATCCGCGTCGTGATGGTAAAGCATTTGGTCTTGACTGATGGTACTATGCATGGCAAAGCTGTGCTTAAGTATAAACAATCACTTATATTTTAGGAGATGAAAAACATGAAAAAATTGACAATGTTACTGATGGCAACGCTATTTATCTTCGGTCTTGCGGCTTGTGGCGGCGATGACAATGGCGACGATAATGGCAATGATAATGGCGACAACGGCAACGATGTCGTATTAGATCAAGCATTAGAAGCGGCCTTTGAAGGCATCGGTACCGATCGACCTGTTTATTTGACGACGATTGGTCAAACTGAAGATGTCGACATTTTATGGAATGTCTTTGGCCAAGTATTTGACAATACAGATGAGCGCAATGAGACCGTCACACGGGATTCATTGTTAGTCGCAGCGGACGTCGAAGCCGGGGCGTTAGTACTCATTGCACCTGGCGCAAGTTCTAAAGGCATGGGGGCTGCGGGCGTTGACCAAGCCTCTGAAATCGCCCGTGCGAATGCCTTTACGGCGCGCGCTGCAAACGAGGAAATCACCGTTATTCTCATTCATTCAGGTGGCATGCAGCGCCGAGGCACACTATCCGATCCAATGATTGAAGCAGTGGCCTCAGAAGCTGCGTTGATGCTCGTATTAAACAGTGGTAATGACGACCTGTTCTTCAATGGGTTACATGATACACTCGGTGCACCTTTATATTTATTTTCAAACAATCCAAGTTTAGTTGATCCTTTGAAACAATTATTTGACAAGTAGGCGGTTGGATTGACTAAAAAAAGTTTATTAGGGCTTTTGTCCTTTTTGGTTTTCTTGTTTATCGCTTGTGAAACAACGGAAGACATCTTGACACCTATTGAGATGGAACGGTCTGTGCAAGTTTATCTTGAAGGGACTGAAGATACGTTTGAGGTGCATACATTTAACACGCATGTACCCGGTCCTGTTGTATTTATCATCGGCGGTGTGCATGCGAATGAGCGGGCTGGTTGGATGGCCGCACAAGCGTTACTTGATGAAACTTTTGAACGTGGAATCATTCATATTTTGCCCATTGCGCAACGGCGTACATGGCTGCTTGATCCCCCAAGACGGGTTTATCCAGGCTGGCAAGATTTGAACCGTTCATTTCCAGGTCGACCGGATGGGTCCCCTTCAGAACAGCTGGCTTATGCAATTTATAATGCCATCCGCGCAACCTCGCCTGATCTGGTGATTGATTTACACGAATCACGCTTTAGTTATACTGAAGAAGGTTGGATTGGCGATTCGCTGATCTTGCATTTAGCGGATTACAGTTTGTATGTACTTGAAGTACTCGAACAGTTTAATGCTTTGCCCTTGCAAGAAAACCAAACGCCTTTCACGTATCTTAATGCACCCCCGGTAGGGTCGCTGAATCGCACTTACAGTGAACAGTTCGACGTGCCGGTTTTGACTGTCGAGACCAATCGCCAAGCGTTAACGACAGCCATTGATAGTGAGCAACAACCCCTTTCTTTAAGAGTGGCCCAGCAGTTGGCCCTCATCGACATCATTTTAGAGACTTTTAAAGTCTCAGAATAAAATTAAAAAATATCGGAGGTATGAAACATGAGACACGCATTATGGTTTAAGCGCCTCATCATCATCACACTGAGTTGGGTGGTCCTTTTGGGTTTTGTGGCATGTAGCACAACCGATCCAGACCCAGACCCAGATCCAGACCCCGATCCAGACACACCCACCGCGATTACAACCGTACTTGAAACGTATGAAAGCGGTGATGAAGTCTTAGTTGAAGGCACCATTTATTATGCACAAGACAATGGATTCTATTTGTATGATACGGGACAAGGGTTTATTTTTGTCAATAACACGATAGAACTAGACAGCCCTTTAACCGATCACATCGGTCGTGAAGTTTCGGTCGCTGGCACATTTACACGCAGTGCGAATCGACCAACCATTACTGATGTGACAGACATTACGGTCGTATCAGAAACAGGCACCTTGCCTACAGCCCAACCAACAACAGTTGCGGCCCTTGTCAATGCAGATCCAGCCCAACAAACTGGTGTTTGGTATCGCTACGTAGATTTGCGTGGTGAAATTAGCATTGACGAGACAACAATGCAAACCATGTTTACCGACGATGCGGGCACGCAAATTCCGTTTGCGTCTGGTGCATCGCTTGATGCTTTGGCGGCTCAAGTTGGTCAACGTGTCGCCTTAACGGCAGTCTTAGCAGAATATTCGACGATTGGTGCTGAGTGGCGCTTAATGTTCACAGGCACTGAAGAAGACATCGTGCCGACACCGTTCACACTCGAAGAAGTCGAAGCGATGATTGCGACGTATTTAGATGATGCGGTACCGGCACACATCTTAGGCGCTTTGACACTTCCGGCCCGTTTTGAAGGTGTTGAAGAAGTATCGCTTACGTGGGACACTGATTTAACCGATTATTTAACTATTTTACCGCTTGAAGAGGGTGCAGCGCATTATGATGTTGAAGTGTTATTCCCAATTGAAGATACAGAAGGCACTTTGACAGCCACCGTGACATATGGTGAGTTTGAACCCTTTAACATTGAGTTAAGTGTTACCGTGCAACAACTCGCAGAAATGACACTTGCGGATGCGCTCGATAGTGGTCAGTCCATCGTGCTTTTCGAAGCCGTTGTGATTGGTTTTGCGGCGACGCAAACTGATTCAATGCGCTCGGCACTTGTACAAGACCTTAACAATCCAGATATCGTTATTACCGTCGACTATGGCCGCTTAGACGATGAAGATTATGGTCTCTTGACAGCGGTAGACCCAAGTATCGGTGATGTGGTACGCGTTGCGGGCACTTATCGTCAAGACGGACGTCCGAGCATTGTCGATCCGTTTGTGACAGAACTGACAGGCGAGACCGCAGAGGCTGTGTATGACTTTGAAAATGCCCCTGTACTTGATGGCCAAGAAGCATGGGAATCATTCCCAGGCCATAACACGTTTGTCAGACTCGTCAATCCATACATGCGCTATTCAACGAGCGCTGCACCGAGTGCTACTAACTGGATTCGACTGGGTTATGATGCTGAAAGTGTTGGCACGAACTTTGGTCCAGATAACAACAAATCTTACGCCTTCTTGATTCGCCCAGTCGATGCGATGATGGGCGCTGAGTGGCGTGATATGCTTGACATCCCTTTACTCGGTCATGA
>SKGI01000085.1 GCA_007117555.1 Candidatus Izemoplasma sp.
ATATTAAGATATGAGTAAATCTTATGTAACACGTCCCAAGAAAGGTACAGGTGAGACAACATGAACATGACACGAGACAAACTAGAAGAAGCCGCAAACTATTTTAAAGTATTTGGGAACGGGACACGACTCGGCATTATCCTTGCCTTGATGGAGTCACCGCTTCATGTTGGCCCTTTAGCAGATAAATTGGATCTAAGCCAAGGTTCTGTCTCACAACAGCTTAAAACACTGAGACACCTTGGGATTGTTGAGGCGCGTCGAGACGGCCAACAAGTCTTATATTCAATTAAAGATCCAAACATTAAATATATTGTCAAGTGTTTCGGACTGCCAAGTACCGCATAACGACATGACCCCTCTCGGTCAGTTTAGCCAATTGGTTAAGCTGGCCTTTTTTTATGGATTAGAGAAGGCATTTAATCAAGTTGAGTGCGGTTGTCATGCTATACTAAAATCACCCCATGAAAGGAGTGCATCATGATGTCTGATGATCACAACCAGTCACCTTGGCACCTTGAAAATACCTATGCATCGTTGCCTGAAATCTTTTATGCGCCGGTTGATCCAGTCGACTTTCCTCAAGTTGAGATGGTTTATTATAATGAAACACTTGCAAAAGAGTTCGGCATTAAGATTACGAAGAAGACTAAAAAACGTTGGGCAGAACGACTGACAGGGTTGCAGCCACCTATGGATAGTCAACCGATTGCGCTCGCTTATGCGGGTCATCAGTATGGACAGTTTACCAAGCTAGGCGATGGCCGCGCTTGTTTACTCGGTGAAAAAGTTTTGCCAAACGGGTCACGTCTTGATATCCATTTAAAAGGCTCGGGTCCCACCCCATACAGCCGGGGTTTTGATGGTAAAGGTACCTTGCGTTCGATGTTGCGTGAAGCCATTATCAGTGAAGCGATGCATGCGCTTGGGGTGCCTTCGAGTAGAACCCTCGCTGTCAGCAAAACCGGTGAAGGCATCCGTCGCGAACGTTGGCACGATGGTGCTGTGTTAGCACGTGTTGCACAAAGTCATTTGCGTGTGGGCACCTTTGAGTATGCGGCGATCCAAGACGATCCAAAACTGCTTAAAACATTGCTTGACTACGCCATAAAGCGTCATGATCCGGCACTTATGAAGACCGAACAACCGTATCAGTTATGGTTGCGTGCCGTCGCAGACCGTCAGGCTAAACTTGTGGCGGCTTGGCAAAGCATCGGTTTTGTGCACGGTGTGATGAATACGGATAATGTGTCGATTGCTGGCGAGACAATCGATTATGGACCGTGTGCCTTTTTAGATCGCTATCAAGAAGATGCCGTGTTTAGTTCAATCGATGC
The DNA here is from genome assembly GCA_007117555.1 of Candidatus Izemoplasma sp. Taxonomy (GTDB): domain Bacteria; phylum Bacillota_I; class Bacilli_A; order Izemoplasmatales; family Izemoplasmataceae; genus SKGI01. The sequence goes on from SKGI01000085.1 coordinate 1,338, forward strand.
GACAGGGCGGTACGCCTTCAATCAACAGCCTTATATTGCTTCATGGAACTTAGCACGTCTTGCCGAAGCAGTCGTCCCAGTTTTGGTTAGTGATCGCACTAAAGCCCTTGAAGCGGCCAATGCGATGCTTGATCATTTTGCGGACACGTTCACCGAAGTATGGCAAAGATTGATGGCTAAAAAACTAGGGTTTAGAGATGAAGACAGTCCGCAAGAAGTCATCGTAAATGCGTTACTCAAACAGATGGCACGGCTAAAGCTCGATTACACCCACACTTTCTTCATGTTAACAGCTGATCCCTATGCTTCGGATTTACCGCAAGATCCATCATTTATCACGTGGCGGTCGCAGTGGCTTGAAGCTCTCCGTGAATCAGGTGTTACAGATGCAGAAAGACGCAAGCGGATGCAAGCGACTAATCCGGCACTCATCCCAAGAAACCATCTTGTCGAAAGGGTTCTCGATGCGGCTGAAGCACGTGATATGAAACCATTTCATGCGTTGATGGCGGCACTTGCAAGACCGTTTGATCACACGCACACCGATCCAATGTATCAGCAACGTCCCGATCCAAATAAACGTTTTGTCACGACATGTGGCACGTAAAACCAGACTATTTCAAGCCTGGTTTTTCTTTTGAAAAAATTATTACCAAGTTTGAAACATCTTGCTTGACTTTGGGCAGTTATAATTATAAAATATAACTGTAAGATATATCTAGTAAGTATAGAAGAGGCGATGATATGTTTCAAAAATTCGCTGTATTAGGTCTCTTAAATGTTGCACCGATGACAGGGTATCTCATCAAGAAGAACCTTGAAGCATCCATTAGCAAGTATTGGCCCGTCAGTTATGGGGGTCTTTATCCTGCCTTGCATAAGTTACAAGAAGAACAGTTCATTACATCCCATGGTCAAGACGATGATGGTCGCGGTCAGATTACGTATGCAATTACTGACACGGGCCGTGAAGCCTTGATGGCCTGGCTTCTTGAACCACGTTCAAGTGTGCAGTGTAAAGATGAGTTTATGCTAAAACTATTCTTATCTAAAGACTTAGACCGTGAAGGACGGATTGCCCTCGCTAAAGCGTATGTTCGGCATAAAGAAGAACGATTAGCCGACATGCGTGCTTTGCTAGCACTTAAAGAGACTGAAAAAGTCTTTACGGATTCAACGACTGAGTTTGTCATCGACTATACGATGGCGTCACTTAACCATGAAATCGAGTTGCTTGAAAGCTTTGTTAAAGCTGAAAGTAAGCGGAAATAATCGACCAAGGAGGCACTGGTGATGTTGAACATGACCGAGACAGTGAGCAGCACGTACTTGCATATCAAGAACGATCAGCTGATTCGCAATGAAGAGAAAAAGCCACGTCCCTAAGGACAAAATCCAACACCCTCTCTTAGAAAACGGCCAGCCGGCATAGATCGGTTTCCCGTTTTCTTTTTTATTGGAAAACAATGCAACATGTCGCCCATTAAAATGATATAATGAACGCATGAGACAGCCATTTTTGTGAGGAGGTACGCGGTAGTGAAGGAAAAGTTTCTCGCAAGAACGACCGTATACGACACAGATTTTTTACAAGTCCATGAAGATGCGGTACAATTGCCAAGTGGCCGAAGTTCAACACGTGTTGTCGTTGACCATATTGGGGCCGCAGCGGTCATACCAGTCACGCAATCAGGCGATGTTGTATTGGTACGACAGTACCGTTATGCTTTAGGGGATTACACGTATGAAATCCCAGCAGGTAAAAAAGATGCAAAAGAAGAGGAAACCTTGCTGACTGCAAAGCGTGAGCTTCTTGAAGAAACGGGTTATACGAGTGATGCATTTGAGTTTTTGACGTGCATTCATACGGCCATAGGTTTTTCAAATGAAGCGGTTGATCTTTATTACGCTAAAGACGCGATGTTTGTTCAAGCCCCTACAGCCCATGAAGAAGATGAGTATGTTGAGGTACATTGCATCCCATTCAACGAAGCGATGCAGTGGGCTAAATCAGGTAAGATTAGCGATGCGAAAACAATTATTGCCCTATTTTTAATTGAAAAACACCTTAAATAATTGTCACACACGCGCGGGCGTGTGGTATAATGAACCCGTTTAGAATTAAAGGAGCTGATTCTATGGTCCGATTTTTGCAGTTAAGATATAAGTTGTTTATTGTCTTACTTGTATTTTGGTTTTTACTCGCACTCAACTTTCGGATTGAAACCATTGTTGCAGGTGTGTTGATTTGTGCGATGGTCACGGTTGCGACCTTCAATGTGCTTTATGATGATACGGGATACAAGTACCAAGGTCTTCGTATCCGGACGATTGTCGTGTATGTATTCTTTTTATTTCAAGAAATTTATAAAGCGTCATTTGTGTATGTTTATAATTTATTAGCCCATCGGTATGAACCGGTGATTTTTGACATCGTGCTTGATGTTGATGATCCCGTTCTTGTCGGTATCATCTCTAACTCTATCACGTTAACTCCAGGCACCATTACTATCGACACCGATACTAAAAACCACGTGATTACCGTGATGACGCTTGCGAAACCAGGCACAACAGCTGAAGAACTCGAGCGGCCAGTTCGAGAAAAATTTGAGCGGTTACTCAAGCAAAAGGGGGATATTAAATGAGTCTCCTCGATTGGTTTTTAGTGCTCACCTTATTTGCGTTGATTTTAGCAATTCTCGTAAGTTTCATTCGGATGATTATCGGACCGACGATTTGGGATCGGATTCTCATGATTAATCTCATTAGTGCTAAAGTGTTGATGTTCATGGCCGTGTTCGCGATATGGGAGCGAAGTAATTTGATCTTAGATATTACCATCGCCTATAGCATTGTTGGTTTCTTAACGATTACATTGCTTTCAAAATACATCATGACAGGGGGGCGAGAGAAATGATTGGTGTAATCATTGTCTTACTTATCATGTCATGGGTCTTTATCGCTTTTGGTATGATTGCGGTCTTCAAGTTGAAAAATCTTTATACACGCATTCTCAGTGCCGCAACCATCGATACAGTCGGCAGTTTGACCATTCTCATTGCGTTGATGCTCGTTAACATTACCGACTATAATTATGTCATCCGTTTTGTGTTGCTTATCGGATTTCTATTAATTACTAACCCGATTAGTGCGCATGTCAATATACGAAGTGCGTATTTGACAGGTGTTGAAATCCGGCGAATCAAACATAAAGATGTGCTAGAGCGCGAAGCGCGGGAAAAAGGTGAGCTTTATGGGTAATTTAGATATGCTTTCATTAACAGCATATGCCTTGCAAGTGTTATTGATTATTATGGCCATTTCAATTGTAGTGCATAAAAACAACGGCACCATTATTATCTTGATTACGACATTCAGTTTAATTACAGCCAGTTTATATGTCATCAATAAAGCGCCGGATGTCGCGATTGCAGAAGTGGCCATTGGAAGTGCTATTATCCCCTTAATCTACGTCATTAGCATTTCACGCCAGCGAGAGTTTATCGTGCTCGATAAGGCGATGGATGACTTCATCATTGCGGACAATGCTTTCACGGGTGTTGGGTACGTTTTACTTAAGCGCTTTACGGACTTTTATCACCTTGAACTCAATATTTGTAACGATGTCCGTTTATGCAGTCTTGGTGCAGGGCGTGATCAGCTACTTTGTGAACAAACAAATGTCGATTTAATTGTCACAAAAGACGATGAACGGAATGTCTACATTCTAAAAGGCAAGGCATCAAGTGTGTTAACGTATAAATTAGAAGCGATGGCTCGCGACTATGACAACATTGAAGTTGTCAAGTTTAAGGATCGTGATTTCGGTGATTAAACAATTGATTCTTATTGGTTTGCTTGGGATATTGTTTGGAGTCTTTTTCGTCTCGATGCAAGATATCCAAGAACTGTATAATACATTTGGTAAAGACTATATTGCGGCAACTGGATTTGCCGATACAGGTTCACGAAACTTAGTGACCGCGATCTTACTTGATTATCGGCTCTTCGACAGCTTATTTGAAGCAGGTATTTTATTGATTGCGGTGTCGGGTGTTATTTGGATTAGTAAACATGAAAGCCAAGAGAAAAATGCGCAGTTTATGCTCGATAAATTCAAAACACCTGATTTATTTGTGACCTTTTCTAGACTGGTGTATCCTTTGATGCTTGCGTTTGGTTTTTATGTCATCATCAATGGCCACGTGTCTCCTGGTGGGGGCTTTCAAGGTGGCGCCATTATTGCGACGGCGATTTTGATTTTATATTATATTGATGCCGATAAAGACACGAACATTGCGCTCATCGTAACGATTGAGAAAATTTTGTATATTGCGATTTTATTAGTTGCTTCTTTAAGTCTTGTAAGTCGCGGCGAACTTTTCACCAACTTTTTTGTCATTGATGCATCGCCGGATACAAAAGCGATTTATCTTGTCTTACTTAATGTGATGATCGGTATGAAAGTAGCTTTAGGACTTTGGACAATCTTTACAGCCTTTTTGAAGGAGGGACGCTAACATGAATCCCTTATTGACATTCGTTGTTATACTCATTGGATTTTATGGTCTTTCAACAAGCAGCAACATCATCAAAAGTGTGTTTTGTGTCACCATCATTGAATCGGGTGTCATTCTTTTGTTTCTCAATTTAGGGAATTTAGACGGTGGCGTCATCCCCATCATCGGTGATGCACTGCCAGTGGGAGGCATTGCCGATCCCTTACCTCAAGCATTGATGATTACAACCATCGTTATCGGTTCAACCGTCACAGCGCTTGCACTGATGCTTTGTATTAAAGTCTTCCATCACTATGGAACCGTTGAATGGGCCGAAATATTAAGCCGGGAGAGCGGTAAGTGATGCTTTATGTCCCCATCGCCTTAATTTTCATCCCGGTTTTTTCGGCGTTGATAATTTACTTAATTAAGGCGCAATCAATCCGTTACCTTGCTTTCGTGGCACAAATCGCGATGACTGTCTTAGCCATTTTATACTATGAAGCATATACGGGGCAGTTTGCGGACACGTTTTTTGTCATCGGCGGTTGGCATGAACGTGTTGGGATTAGTTTGATTAATGATGAATTAAGCTTATCCTTTGTGTTTCTTAGCTTATTTATTTGGTGGATGGTGTTAATTTATACGTTTAATACCGGTCAGAATCACCGAACATTCTTGTTCTTCCTCATGTTTTTACAAGGGGTCTTTTTAGGGTTGCTTCAAACAAATGACCTCTTTAATATGTTTGTCTTTCTTGAACTAATGACCATTCTTGTGGCCATTCTGGTCGTCTTTAAAAAGGCGGGCGACTCATTTCGAGCAGGGATTTATTATTTGTTATTAAATATTAGTGGTGTCATGATGTTTTTGATCGGCATCATTTTGATTTATTTTACTTTTGGCACCATCAATGTAAACTCGGTGCAAACGGTGATTGCGGCTGGAGAACTTGTGTCAGGGGACGAAGTAGCATTGCGCTTTGCTTATGTACTTTTGATGGCGGGTATTAGCGTAAAAGCCGCTTTATTTCCTGTACACTCTTGGCTCCCAAAAGCACACGGTGTGGCGATGTCTGCAATCAGTGGCTTGTTAAGTGGTTTAGTCGTTAAGGGCGGACTTTATTTATTTCTTCGCGTCAATCAAATGTTTGCTGGGGCAAACATCGATTATGCGTTGTTTTTCTACATTATCGGCGCTTTGACCGCCGTCATTGGCGTCATGTTTGCGTTGACGCAAAAAGATATGAAGCAAGTGTTAGCCTACCATACAATCAGCCAAGTTGGCATTGTCATGATGGGGCTTTCGCATTATGATCCTCAGACAGTTTATGGGGGATTATTGCATATCTTCAACCATGCGTTATTTAAGTCACTGCTCTTTCTTGGGGCGGGTGTGATCATCAAAGCATACAAAACGAAGAAAATTAAAGAGATTCGCGGCGTGATGCGCACGATGCCTGTGGTGAGTATTTTTATGATTATTGGTATGTTATCGATTACAGGGGCACCGTTTTTCAATGGGTTTATCTCAAAATCCATTATCAAATACGGCATCCAAGACTCAGGCATTAAGTATTGGATTTTGTTTATTGTGAACATTGGCACGGCGACATCTTTTATTAAAATGGCGCAAGTCTTCTTCGGTCCAAAACCGATGACAATTCGTTTGCGTTCACTTGAACAACGTATCGCATTGATGACACTTGCTTTTGCGTGTGTAGTGCTCGGAAACTTCTATATTCCAATCAGTACTGGCTTTTTTGGGGTTGATGTAAGTCATGTATCCGTATTTCAGTGGGAAGCATTTTTTGATTACGCAGTCGCCTTGATTATCGGTTTTTGCTTTTATAAACTTGTCATCGAAAAAGATCCTCTAACTGTACGAAAAATACGTGAGTTCAATCTATCTTTTGAAATGTCTAATTATTTGTTTGTGTTATATGTGGCTGTGATGACAGTGTACTTTGTATTGCTTTAACGCGTAGGTTTAGTTACGCATAAAAACACGTCACGATTGACTCGTTTTTGAGTGAGGCGGTGTTGCTTATGAGTAAAAAGAAAACGTTACTAACGTTGCACGTGACGACGGCTTTAATCGGCTTAGTTTTGTTTGTTGTGTATCGATTGCTTAGTCGCGATTTGCCTGAGGTGGGTGTGTTTGCTTGGCGCATTGCACTCGGTTTAGCATTCGTGATTACTTATAGTGGTCTTTGGGTTTATTACGGTCAACGTAAGTGGTTTGTAATTGAATCGAAACGGAGAAGGTTTATACCGTGGATCGCTTTACTCATAGGCTTAGTATTATTCATCAGTCACGTGAGTCGTCCGACACTTTTATATCAGCGGTCTGAGACAGTGCAAACAAGTGCCTGTGCCTTTCATCCTGATATGCGTTTGAATATGGCTGAATTTGCCCAAGCGCATCATCACGCTATTGTTGCGCTCGTCACATTTGATGAACATCTTGAAACGTCTGTTTATCGCCCATTATTTACACGCCATGAAGTGCGCTCAGATATGCATACTTACGCGATCAGTATTCTCGAAACACCATTTTACCCAAGCCCGAAATATATCGATGAAGTGGTGGTTTTACAAGCGTCCAAACAT
>SKGI01000115.1 GCA_007117555.1 Candidatus Izemoplasma sp.
TAGGTATCGAAAACTCTTACACAATAGTTTGAATATAGCGCTTATTAAAATGTTTTATCCTAGTTTAAATTGATGTGCAAGCTTAAATTAACAGCGTTGTAATCGAACGATCCGGCAAACTTAGATAAAGCGGCTCATTATTTACAAACAACTGAAGGGATTGAATCCCGCCTTCATTTTGCACCACAATCACTATAGTACCATCGTCATTTTGATAACTGGTCGCATAAACATGTTCATTGACTGATATCGTACAATGAATCCGCTTCGCTTTAGGACGAATATATCTTGAAAAATGGCCAATATAGTAGTAGGACGGATTATAGGTGAGATCGCCATCCGCACGGTGAATCATAATAGGTGCTTCACAATAATTCCCCACATGATTGGGTCCACCTTGTTCATCTAAATACAAGTTCCAATCGATAAATGCTTCGGTGTAATGCAAGGAATCTTTAATGATATTCCTTCCATAATGTTCGCCATGACGCCAAAGGTTTTCTTCTTGAGAACCGCTGTTTAATGCTTTTTGTGAATATTCCACACAGCCTTCAGTAAATAAGATATGTTTATTTGGGTAGCGGTCATGGACAACGCTGAGATTTTCACTTGACTCGCAAACATACCAATGGTGCCCAATACCCCATACTTTATCATCCGTACCATTCAATACACCTAACGCACGGTGTGCAACACGATCCCGGTTATGATCCCAAATGATGATTTTAGTCGATAATTTATCTTGATTGAGTGCTGCATAAAGCGCCTCAACCATTGCGCGTTCTTGTGCAATGGTATAGTGACAAGATTCCCACGTTTGGATGGCTTCAGGTTCGTTTTGGATGCTGATGGCTGCAATCTCAAGACCACGTTCTTGCATCGCCTTTAAGTAACGTACAAGATACTCAGCCCACATCACTCGATGCGTGTGACGCAATGACCCTCCATACGCCATTGATTGATTAGTCTTCATAAATGCAGGGGGCGACCAAGGTGATGCGAGTAACCAAAGACCTGACGCTTTTTCCCAAGCCCGTTTAATCAACGGTACAATGAGTGCATCGTCTTCTTGTAAACTAAATGAGTCAAGGCTTGTGTCACCTTCTTTAAGATAAGTTCTTGACTGTAACGAAAAATCGCTCGAATGAATGACTGTTCGACCAAGCGTATAACCAAGTCCTTCTAACGAAAAGTAAGCGTTGAGAGCTGTCTCTTGGTTTTTAGCACAATCAAACATGATTGCCGCAGCTTCCGTAAAGCCACCGCCAAAGCCAAGATGTGTTTGATATGATCGGTTTGCGTCTACGACAAGAATCACAGCGTGATCGTCACAAACAGCCTCATCATCAAATGGTCGATCAGGCAATTTTTCCCAAAATACATGGTGGCGTTTTCTACTTTGAATCAAACGAATCATGACGACACTCCTTTAGTAATTATATGTGATAGTAACGCAATCGTTTCAACGTCAAGTAAACACAATATTTTTAAGGACTACATGATCAGTAGCTTGAATGCGTAAAGTGTTTGTCCTTCTCGGTTTTTCAACCATTAATCGTCCGGACTTGTGATGATGCAACACGTCATTCACAGTCACATGGGCTTTCAAAGCCCCAAGCGTTTGAATCTCAATAGCCACACACGATTGGTTACGTGAAACGTGAAAGGTATACGTAACCCATTCACCTGAGATGAGACGTAAAACAAGTACATCCGCTGTTTTGGGGGATTCGCCATTCATATGCTTGAAGACAGGCGGCACGACCGCGCCTTCAATATTCGTAATGTTGAGTCCATCATGATGGCGTAGGCTTGATAGGTGAAACTTCATGCGATGAAAAGAACGATTTTCACCTTCATAATCAAAGGCATACGCAGGGCATGTAAAAGGGACACGGTTTAACAGAGCATTGGCAACTTCGACCTGAGGTAACGTCTGATCAAAGCGAATGGCATCAAGCAAGGCATCGAGCACGGACTTAGCTTCTCGTTTACTGAGCTTCCCTTCAAGCAAAGCTGACCATTGTTCAGGCTTTTTGAAAGACATCATAGCGTTGTGAGCGGCCATTTTCTTATAAGCCCAAAAGGCATATGAAATGGTGTTTTGCGTATACAGTTTGAAGGCTGCCGAGAGCCAAGGCAAATTGTTTTCACCCCCCTCACCCATAAAAATTGGCAAATTAAAATCAAGACCGATATTAAGATAGTGTTGAATACTCTCTTGATCAGGCGCATTCCAGTACTTATGAAACTGTAAAAGAATGTTGGTGTCTTCAATGGCTTCAAAAATAGACCAATCGGTTGACCAATGGACGCCCTCAATCGAAATCATATGGTGTGGATCAATCGCTCTAATCGCCCGAATCAATCGTCTATAGAACGGCATCACTTGATCATAATAATGTGCAAACCATTCTGGCAAGGGCTCGTTGAGTAAATCATAGGCCGCTATAGTAGGTTCGTTCTTATAGCGTTTCGCAAATGTCTCCCACACATAGATGGTTTGATCTTGATAGTGTCTTTTCGTAAACAAATCAGGATGATCATTTTGGGAGTTATCAATATTCGTACCCGTTTGCCCACCTGGTGCAGCGTGCAAATCTAAAATGACATAAACCCCAACTTGCGAGCACGCTCGAATGATATCATCAAGCCGCAAAAAGTTTGATTCAATCGGTTTTAAGGTTGCCTCAGTCTCACTCGGTTCAAAAAAGACTTGATAATCTATGGCAACGCGGATCATATTGAATCCTTGACCTGCAAGCCAGGAGACATCTTGCGCAGTAAAGAAACGGCGTTGCCATTGATCAAAGAAATAGTCGGCGTAATCTGAATCGACTAATGAAATGATATGATCTTTCAAACGTCTTGGACGATCTAGCTTGCCATAGCTACGAATCATGTAGCCTTCAATCAAAAACCATCCGCCAATACCGACGCCTCGAAAAACAAGGGGTTTTCCGTCTATATCTCGAATCATAGCGCCATCTGCATGGCAAAAACCCGTTTTCATGATTTAAGCGCCCCTTCAGCAATCCCACTGACAATATGTTTTTGAATGAATAAGTACACGACCATAACTGGTAACATAGCCATAATCAAAATCGCTAAGATTTGACTCCAGTTTGCACTGTATTGACCGAAGAGCGCTTGAGTCGACAGCAACAACGTATGTTTTTCTCGGTTACTGATCATAAGCAGCGGTAAAAGAAAATCATTCCAAATCCAAAGGGTGTTCAAAATCACGATGGTGAATGTAATCGGGCGTAACAGTGGAAACACAATTCGAAAGTACAGTTGTAAACCATTGCAGCCATCAATCATAGCTGCCTCTTCAATTTCTTGGGGAACATTTTTCGTAAAACCATGATAAAGGAAAATTGCCATCGGTGAGCCGATGCCTACATATATCAACGCAAGTCCCCACAGTTTCCCTTGGACATTAAGTTGATTGGCGACACGTACTAAACCAATCATAATGGAATGAAAGGGAATGAGCATCGATAAGATGAAAATTACGAAGAGCGCATGACTCAACTTTGATTTGGTACGGGCTAGTTTATAACCGGCTAAAGAAGACGCCAAAACAATCCCTGATACACTCAGTGTGACAAGAAACACTGTATTCCATAAGCTTCTTAAATAGTGTGTGCGACGAAACACATCCAAATAGTTGTTGATTTGCCAAGTGGTCGGCAAACTGAGAATATTCGTGTATATTTCACCATTTGTTTTAAAAGAATTAAGTATAGCAAGACCAACTGGTAAAAGTGTGATGATCGCCATAACAATAAGAAAAACGATAATACACGCCTTACTAAACCAACCTAATAATGTTGACATATTCACAGTTCCACCTCTTTTCGTTTCATAATCAACAGCTGAACACAGGTGATGACCATGATAATTAGAAACAAAATGACAGCTTTAGCACTGGCGTAGCCATAACGGCTCCGCATTGCGAAGGCTTCTGTAAAAATGTTCAAAGAAACAACTTGTGTTGCCCGACCTGGTCCACCACCCGTCAAAGCATACACTTGATCAAAAACCTTGAAGGAAGAAAAGAGTGCGATGAACATACCAATGGTGATTGAATGTGCAATTAAAGGACGCACTACATGCCAATTGATTTGCCATTCATTAGCACCGTCAATGCGCGCATTTTCAAGCAGTGGTTTAGGAATATTTTGTAAAGCTGCAATGTAAATGACCATCAAGTAACCTACACTGCCCCAAAGTGAAAGGATTAAAATGCTATAGAAAGCATATTGAGGATTACCAATCCACGACTCCCCAAGTATGGCAATACCGAGACTGTTTGCGAAAAATGGAAAGGCACGGGTGAATATAAACAACCAAATAAAGCCACCAACAATCATACTGATCATATTGGGAAAAAAGAAAATCGTCCGAAACAGTCCTTTAAATCGGCGTAAGTTTTCGATAATGATGGCTAATGTTAGTGCTAGAATATTTTGCAAAACAACCATGTACGCTACGTAACGAAACGTAAAACGGAGTGACCGATGGAAGACTTGATCGTTGAGCAGCTCCCTGTAATTGGCGAATCCCACATAATCATATGTGGGATTCAGACCATTCCAGTTTGTTAAACTGTACCAAAAACCGCCCACTGCAGGATAAAGCACAAACGTAGCGTATAGGAGGAGCGCCGGAAAACAATATAGTAACAAGCTGCGGTTTTTGTGTTTCATAATCGTTGACCTACGTCATCACTCGATGGCATTACGCCATGCAGTATCTATTGCATCGATCACTTGTTGACGCGTTTTGTCACCTAAGTAGTATTCTTGTAAAGCCACTGCGGTTTCATCCGTTACACCCGGTGGCAAGGGTCTTTCAAGATACGCTTTACCTGCTTCAACATAAGTCATTGCTTCATCGGTCCAAGAGAAACTTTCATAGTCATGAACCGTCGCAAGTGGGGCAAATTTCAAACTGCTAAAGAGTGAACTTGAATGTTCCGGATCAAGAATGAAGTTTAAAAGTTTAATCGCGAGTTCTTTATTTTCTGAAGTTGGTGATACACCTAGAGATGTAGAGGTACTTAAGTTAATCATCGTCGTTTCTTCATTGTTTGTGACTGGCAAAGGTGCTAAGCCAATGTTCATATCTGGATTAACTTCAAGAATACTACCAGACATCCAAGGTCCTTGAACCCACATTGCAGCTTCACCATTGGCGAAATCTGCTGACCCAGAAGCTCCACCTGTTTCAAACGCGCGATCAGTTCCGTTTGCCATGATGAGATCGATGATGTCAAACACTTCAGAAATATCGGCATATGAGCCAGTCCCCACATTCATGTTATCGATGAAATCAGGTGCTTCAGAGTTTATCATTGCACCCAGTGCAAGGGCCATCATTAACTGCGGAATCCACGACTCTTGAAAGGCAAGTAAAAAGGGTGTTTCGTCATTTGCCTGCAAAACAGACACAACATTTTCCATCTCACTAAGCGTTAACGGGGGCGTCAAGTCATATTGTTCAAACATATCTTTGTTGTACAAATAGCCCCAAGCCAAACTTTCAAGTGGTAAAGCAAGGATTTTACCGTCATACGTGACAGACTCAAGCACACTTTCGAAAACCAGTTCGGTAAAGGTTGCATCACTTAGATCTGCAAGATAACCAGCATCATAATAAGAAGGAATGTCGGCAATGGCGTGTAACGTATAAAGATCTGGGGCATCATTCGATGAAAGACGCGCTTGCAAAAGTTGCTGGGCGGTGTCACTGCTTGCCATCTCTAAGTTGACTTTTACCTTGATGCCTTCTTCTTCGAGCATCTTCTGTTCAAACAGTTCAAAATACGCTTCAAACTCTTCTTGGAATCTTGGGAAACTCATGAACACATTCAGTTCAATGGTGTCAGAGTCACTCCGAGACTCACAGGCTGATAACATAACGAATGAAACGAACATCATGAAGAAAATAACCATTTTTTTCATAATCAAGCTCCTTTGTTTTTGTGTTTAGTATAACGGTAAAGCGCTTCCATTAAAGTACACAATGTTGATAGCTTGATTGGATTATATTGATTTTTTTCCACGATACTGTGTCGGTGTCATACCGGTGTGATTACGAAAAACACGGTGAAAATACTGCACATCAATAAAACCAGACATCATCCCGATGGTAGCTAAGTTCAATTGATGATAGCGCTTAAGTAAATTTTTTGCATAATCGATTTTTTTCTGAGTAATATAAGCTTGCACACTCATGCCAACTTCTTTTTTAAACAATCGACTTAGATGTTCTTTACTAATGTGAAAGCGTGTCGCTACATCCGCCAAACTGATTGAATCGGAAAAATGGGCATCGATATACGTTTGTACATCAAGCACATTCAATTTATACGAGACAGTCTGGTGAATCAACATATTCAATATAGCAATGAGGTTATCTCGAATTTGTTGCATATCGAATTTTTTTACAAGGGATGATACGTTTTGATGATTATATTCTTTCTCCAGTTTTTGCACAAAATGAAACAAGTCTTTTTCCATGTAAACCTTCAAAGTCGATTTTAGCGTATCATCCGTGAACAGCGATTGTAACCGATCAAGTTGGGTTGTCAATCTCACCGGATCTTGACTAATTAAACTTTTGTATAGCTGATTTTTACTTTCATAATATTGACTTAATATTTGACTAAGATCTTCATGGACGAGAACTTGTTCAATATGCTGGTAGCTTTGACGCGTATGAATGATGTCTTGAGCACGACTAACTGCCTTTTCAAGTTCTGTTCGTCCGACCGGTTTTAACAAGTAATCTGTAGCTTTCGTTTTAAGCGCCTGATGTAAATAGACATAATCCTCATATCCACTCATCACGATTATTTCGACGGGATATTGCGCTGCTCGAACTTCTTTAAGCATCTCTGCACCATCAAGTCGTGGCATTCGCATGTCAGTGATCATCAAATCAAAAGGCTGTTTATTTAACAGCTCTAACGCAACTTGTCCATCCCCTGCTTCAGCAATTTCTGTGAAGCCCATTTCACGCCAAGGCAATATCTTGCGAATGAGCATTCTACTCCAAACTTCGTCATCAACGATGAGTAATCTCATGACGCATCGCCTCCTTTGGCAGGTGTAAAATGGTCGTGATACCTCTTATTTTAGCCGTTTCTAGTGCTATTCCAAACTGCGGACCATACAATAATTTAATGCGTGCATCAAGATTAGCAAGTCCAATGCTTGGAAAATCATACTCAAGCGTTGTAACCCCTTTAGTTTGACCTTTCTTAAGTTCTTCATTAATCGTTTTGAGTCGACTTGAATCGATTCCCGCCCCGTCATCAGTAATACGAATCATTAAAGTATCCTCGAGTTTATGATCAATCGTTATGCCCATCGTTTCTTGACCTTGTGCGAACCCATGGCGAAAAGAATTTTCAATAATTGGCTGTAAGGTCAACTTAGGTAATTGCACCGTGCGCGCCGCTTCAGGTACATTGATTGTGAAAGATAAAGCCTCCCCAAAGCGTAACTTTTGAATATTCAAGTAATCAGCAATATGTTCTAACTCATCGTGTAATGTGACGGCTTCTTTGTTGATTTTCATTGAATAACGAAGAATATGACTCATTTTAAGTGTCGCGTCATAGATGTCTGGTGCTTCTGCATTCAATGCCATGCCACTAATCATCTGAAACGTATTGGCGAGAAAGTGTGGGTTAATTTGCGCTTGAAGCGCTTTGAGTTGGGCACTTTGTATGGCAATTTTTGATTCATAGCGCTCTCGGACCATCTTTGTCATTTCATCAATCATCTGATTGTAACTTTCTTCTAACAGTTTAAGTTCATCGTAACGTTTTGTGTCGCCTTGAACGTGACTGAAGGCAAACTGTTTCATGTGCCCTACGAGTTGGATGATTGGATTCGTAATTCGATTGGATAATAAAATGGCAATCGGAATCGTAATAGATAAAGATAAGACAATAATGAAGATGGCAATACTAATCATACGGTTGTTCATCCCTGTGATCAATCGTGCATCAACCATTGAGGCAATATAAATGTCTTGATTCGGAACACGGCCTGACCAAACATACTGTTGATTGTACTGTAACGGTTCGGTACTCAAACGTGCGTTATGATGGTTAAAGACGTGATGAGCAAGCGTGTCTTCACTTACTGTTATACCAGTAATCAATCCCGTAGATGAAAACAACATAAAGGCTGTCTCAGGACCAAAA
>SKGI01000122.1 GCA_007117555.1 Candidatus Izemoplasma sp.
CTTTTATTGAACTATTTCATCTGGTTGTTCAGTCGGCAACTCTTTTTTTGGTATTACTGTATCGACGACAGGGTCTTGTGGCGTATCTTGCAGTTGTTTACGACGTCGATACTGACCATAACCACCATAGGCATCAAAGCCAAGGTACAGACTTGCGCCAATCGATAAGATTAACATCAACACGATGATACTCTCAACGTCATAACCACTGATTAAAACTATGGTACCGATAACTAAAGCGGCTATATGGAAGAAATACGTTGGGTGGTCGCCTTTTTCATGACCACTGCTTACGCCATAAAAATGAATCATGCCACGGCCGACTAACACACCACCTAATAAATATCCAAATAAAGCGCCTAGGCCGCCATCTCGTGTCAAGCCCACTAAGATGAACAAGCCTGCAATAGCTAAGTGTGCGATGATCTCAATGATATTGATTGTTCGTAGCACACCACTTTTTTGTGTCTTGAGAAACGGGATAACACGCATGAGTGCATAGCCACCAATAAGCAGGCCAACAAACGCTTCAATAAGACCTCTAGTTTCACCAAAATACAAAACCAATGCTAAGCCAATCAACAACACTGCCCCAATCAACTTAAACACCCAATTATAAACCGTAATCGTTGTTCGTAGTGATGCCATATCTTATGCCTCCAATATTTAAGATAGCTTTATCATACGCTTTGAAAGGAAAAAAGGCAAATAAAAATCCCTAAGGACTGGAAATCACTCAGTTGCAGAACCGCAGCTCTACTATGGGGGTAGCCTCTTACCGGACCTTTAGGATTCCTTTTAACTTACAAAGGCGTTCACACCGGCCAAGTCTCGGCTCCTAATGTGTTAATTTGGGGTCGCACGTGAGTGATTTCCAGCCACTAGGGACATTCTTATTTTAATATGAAAGGGGTTACTTTGTCAACCGCGTTGCCTTCTTTTATGTATAAATGATTTAAAAACAATGCATTTAAAAACCCCCAAACGGAGGTTTTTCAAAGTTAAGTGGGTTAGTTTTCGAGCAACAGTGCGACAATTTCAGCTTTTTTGAGCGCTGAATACCCTTCGATTTCACGTTCTTTACAAAGTTCTTTAAGATCTGCTACAGTCATCGCTTCAAGCGCTGATTGGTCAAGGGTCGAAGTCGATGCTCCGTTTGATGCTTTCGCAACAACAACAACTTCTTCACGACTAATTTCTCCGTTTAGACCTTTTTTGGCTGTATCAACGATTTTGGCAAAGCCTTGTGGATCGGCTACAGCGATATCCGCAAGCATTTTACGGTTAATATCGACACCTGCGCGGGTCAAACCATTGATCATTCTTGAATAAGATAAACCATTTAAACGCGCCGCAGCATTAATCCGTGTAATCCACAGTTTACGGAAATCCCGCTTGCGGTTTTTACGGTCCCGATAACTATATGATAAAGACTTCATCACTTGTTCGTGAGCCGTTTTATACAATAAATGTTTAGAGCCGAAATAACCTTTGGCCAGTTTTAATATTTTTCTACGTCTTTTACGTGCGACGTTTCCACCTTTAACTCTAGGCATGGTGGGTCCTCCTTTGAATTATTTTACGTTGGAAATTTGGTGCTTGATGCGTTTTTCGTCAGACTTGGAAACGTAGTTGGCACTACGGTTATTTCTGATCGTATTGCTATTTTTGTTAGTTTTGAGATGCGCGCGTGCAGCATGAGAGACTTTTAATTTCCCCGTGGCCGTACGCTTAACGCGCTTTTTAGTCCCAGAATGGGTCTTTTGTTTAGGCATGGGTGTTCCTCCTTGAATAGTTGTGATTATTTGTCTTTTTTCGGTGTCAACGTCATGATCATCGTCCGACCTTCTTGCTTAGGATATGACTCGATATCAGCGAGATCTTCACAACGTTTAGAAAAGTCTAACATGACGGTGCGTCCGAGATTGGTATGCGCCATTTCGCGACCACGGAAACGAATTGAGATTTTCAACTTGTCGCCATTTTCAAGAAATTTGCGACCATTTCTCAACTTAGTTTCAAAATCATGGGTATCGATTTTAGGAGAAAGACGGATTTCTTTGAGACTCACAATTTTTTGCTTTTTCTTCGCTTCACGAAGTTTTTTCTGTTGGTCGTATTTAAACTTGTTGTAGTCCATAAACTTGGCGACGGGTGGTTTAGCATTGGGTGCGACCAAAACAAGGTCAAGCTGACGCTCATCAGCCATGGCTTGCGCATCGCGCTTCGTCATGACGCCGAGTTGTTCGCCACCATCTCCAATGACCATGACTTCACGTGCTCTGATGTCATCGTTGACCAATCCTTGGTTGCGTCTGTCATTGTTTTTGTTAATAAGTTTCACCTCCTGTTGGGTTGCGGAAACAAGAAAAAAAGTGTCGGCTCATTTTGAGAGACCCACACTTTTAGCGGCATATTAAAAATTGTCGCGCGGCTTAGACCCATTGATGATTCAATCGGGTGAGAGTGGGCACTCTTCTTTCCACATATTTGTTTGACTGAATATCATTATATCACGCTTGTGCGCTTTGTCAACTGTTTTCACTTTGATTATAAGGCTAATAGTCTTTAGACACTATCCGTAACATTGCTGCAAGACCAGCAACCACTGCGGTCAGCAACACATAAGACGGTTTTAACAATAAACTAATGCCACCTTCTTCTAACATATGCGCATTGGCCACTACCATTTGCATGACATACGCAAGTGCTGGTGTTGTGTGCTGTGTGACGCCATACGGTACGATGACTTCAGTCGCAAGGTAGCCAAACCAAAGCAAAAACTGACTGAGAATATGTTGAATAAAAACGGCTAAACAGGATGCTAACATTACATGCTGAACGATCATTATTGACAACATCTTAATTATCGCTGTTTGCGACCAATAGGTCGCGACATGAAACCATTGTGCCACAGCTGTCGCTTGAAACATGAGTACCAGCATGACGACAAATAATACGATCATGAGTGTGACCCATTGACTCACAAAGAGACGTGTTCGACCCACGCGTTGCACAAGCGACACTTCATAACGACTTAAATGAAACAGCTGTAAACTACAATAAGAAAGCCAACCTACTAAACTCGTTTTCATAAAAGTAAAGACTTCAAAGGCATAATCACGGGCAAACATATCCCCATAGATAATTCTCTCATGGTGTGGTTCATACCAACGTGTCATCATCACATAAACTATCAAGTTCAAACACCATAAACTAAGGAGAAAAACCCGTGTTTTGCGTGTCAACAAATAATGTAAATGCCAACGAATCAGATTTTTCACAGCTGAATCCTTTCTGCCTCAAGCGTCAAAAAATCATCCATAAGATGTGTCGCACAAACAATCATGCCACTGTGATGCTTAAGCTGTTTGACAAAACATTGCCTACTCTTTGCATCTAGCCCATTTAACGGCTCGTCATATAGTGTCAAGGCTCGCTTTGCAAGCATCGCGGACATGACATTAACTTTTTGTTTCATCCCTTTGGATAAAGCTCTAAATGGCTCATATCGACGCGCACGTAAATCAAATGTATCTAACAACTGATCAAGGCCTAAAAACGAACGTTTTTCAAGACGACACAACCCTTTTAAGTAGGCATCGACTGTCATATCTTCGGGAAAGTGTGCGGTTTCTTGAACATACAGGACTGTTTCAGGAATGGTCAGTATGCCTTCATATGTAATCAAACCTGCCATCGCTTTAAGCAGCGTTGTCTTGCCAGAACCATTCCCACCAATAAGTAATGTTATTTTACTATCAAGGGTCCGATCACCATGCGCCACTACTGTCTTCCGGTACCGTTTCTTAAATCCTTCAATCCGTATCATGATGGCGAATATGTGCGGACGGATGAACAGCCGCAAACCACTTTGTTCGAATAAACTGAAAATCATCCACGACTTGTTGGTGGCGAACGCCTTCACCGATTAAAGTAAAGATAACGGGATACCGAGCAAGCAACCACGTATCATCGACATATCGAAATGGCACAAAGAATTGTTTGGATGCACCCGCTTCTATTACAATGGCTGTCTCTTGGGTTGACCGAGGCATGAATAATCGAGTTATATCCGCCTCAAATTGTGCATGCTCCAAATGCGCAGAAACCGCCCCATCATACACGACAAGCTGAGACATATCTACAGCAATCGCATCACAGTTAACGGACATATCAGATAGTTCTATGGGATGACTACGGGTATTTTCAATATGAAGTACCATGCCCGATGCTGTAGGGATCTCCTTGATTTTTATATGTACATTGTAACGCGCAGACAGTTGTAACCAATCGGGTTCTTCTGGCACAAACAAATAATTAAAAGCACCAATATTTAAACTGGCTGAATCACCATTTTCTAAATCGAACACTAACTTAGCATCCGCGATATTTAAGGAAAAATTATCTGAGTGAAAGACCGGCCGAAAAATGTAATGATAGCTGTACATTGTGCGTGTATCATACTGCAATTGTCCTGCAGACTGAATGTCAACGAGTTCAAGCGGCATACGCATCCGACCATCTTCAGAAATGATTGCAGGATTATGCATGGCTTCATGCACCGTATAAGGCGAACGTGGATCGTGAATTAGGAACGGGATTGAAAAGGTTTCAAGCGCATGGGTATAGACATACGTGTGACATTGTTTAACTGTAATGATTTCAAACGGACCTGACGGCTGTCGGCTTCGTCCAAGCAACATGAACGTACCACTAATGAGTATCAACATCAAGATCGTCATCAGAAACGTCTTCGTCATCAGGTATCACCGCCTTTACAATTGAAAAATACTCTGTTGTTAAAACAAAAACTTCCCAACCGCCTTGGCGCGTATTGCGCCAAAACCGGTAATGGTTTGCGACACCATTCGTCACTTTTCCTTCACCGAAAACTTCAACCCGCAAAGTTGTCCGTGGATCCACCGTCATACGAATATCGACCCGTTCTTCTCGTTGCGTGGAAGACTCGTAACTGATTTGCGGCCGAATATGGGTGTCAAGACCTAAGCGAAACCCGCGCACATCCCCCGTTCCAGTCAAACCAATATTTCCCGTGGCGCTAATTTGAAACTTACCTTGTCCTTTGACATTAAAGTAATAACTTTTTTGAATGGGTGTAAATCCTTCATTACTAATGACATACATCGTTTCTTTTTGAAAGGTTACTGGTTCATTTCGCATGACTGTGTATGTCCGCCAACCCCAAAAACGTCTCCGCTCAACTTTCTTAATATACCGGTCATACTCTGCTTGTGAATAGTCTTCAAGCAACTTCGCACCAGCACGGCGAAATGTGATGTTTTGGTACGTAAGATACTCTCCTGCCTCTACAGGAACTAACGCACTCATTAAAAAACACAAGACCATGATAAAACCAATCCATTTTTTCATGATTCACCTCCGCTTTATGCATACGTCTTAAGGGACTGTTTTTCTTTATTGATATTAAAAAAGCCCACCAATTAAGATGGGCTTGTATTTGCTTGATACTTTTCGATGAATGTTTTGGCATCTTTAATGCCTGTTTTAAAGCGATGTTCGATGCTCTTCTCGCGAAAATCCAAAACACCCCGTAAGTTGCTTGAAGGTACAATCTTGTAAACTTTGACACCTTTAGGAACTTGTTGGCGTTTACGACGAAAACGAAACAAATCGATTAAAATAATTTCATTACACCCGTGTTTGACTAATGGTGTATACGGTGTATTGTCTAACACGCCCCCATCATAATGGGTTTCATTGTCAATGACGACAGGTTTAAATACAACAGGAATCGCACAACTTGCCATCAACGTCTTTTTGATGGTTTCATGATCAAGTTCTTTAAGCAAGGTATAGCGAACATGATCTACGTCATCAAACATGTTACGAATATTTACGGACAACAGTTCAGCTAGGCTAACTTTTTGGTCACCAACATGACTGGTAGTCACATAAATATTGCTTGCATAAATGGCCTCATAATCGATGGTACGGTCCATAATAGCTTCAAGTTTATCCGTTTTGTAGTACCCTTTAAACGGCAGTTTAAAGTTGTCTTCAAATAGTCGTTTAAAAACATTTTTATTTGAAACAAATATTTCATCAAGTGGCTCATTACGCCAAAGATTCTCAGCAATCTTCATATCGTTCATTGCTAAGAGCACCGCATTCAAAGAACCGACGCTTGAACCGCTGATTGCATCCAGTCCTTCAAGTAAGCCAGCCTCTTGCAATGTTTTCAAGACACCAATTTGATAGGCACCCCTTGCACCGCCCCCAGATAGGGCAATCCCCAGTTTTTTACTCATGGTACACTCCTCACTTAATAGGGTAGACGGTCACCATGACGATAAACCGCTTGAATAATCCCGCCACCAAGACAACGTGCGCCATCATACAACACACAAGATTGTCCTGGGGTGACAGCTCGAACGGGTTTGTCAAAATGCACTTCGACAATCCCTTCGTGCTGAATTACTTTAACCGAAACATCTTTTTGACGATACCGCACTTTAGCCGTACAAGAAAGGCCATCAAGGGTGATGTCATTTCCGATGAGATTCACTGCTTCAAGGCGACACTTATCCGCATATAATTGCGTGTGATGAAACCCTTGACCAACTGTAAGAACATTATCACTAAGTGACTTGCCAATGACAAACCATGGTTCTTGACCATAACCATCTAGACCGCCAATACCAAGCCCTTTTCTTTGACCAATGGTATAATGCATCAAACCCGTGTGTTGACCGATTGTTTCACCTTCTAAAGTTTTAATCGGACCCTTTTGAGCAGGTAAATAATTATCTAAAAACGCACTAAATTCACGTTCACCAATAAAGCAAATGCCTGTTGAGTCTTTTTTCGTTGCCGTCGGCAAGTTTGCACGCTTCGCCCTTTCTCGTACGGCAGACTTTTCTAAGTGACCAATCGGAAATAAGACTTTTTTAAGTTGCGCTTGGGTTAACTGTGATAAAAAATAGGTTTGATCTTTATTATCATCAACGCCTCGCAGCAACCATACATCGGGTTGATCTGTGATGCGGGCATAATGGCCCATCGCGATGAAGTCTGGAGAAAACTGCTTGACATGCTCGGCGAAGGCCGCAAACTTAATGTACTTGTTGCACATGATGTCTGGGTTCGGTGTTCGGCCTGCCTCATATTCACGCAAGAAATACGTAAACACATCGCGCCAATACGCCTCAATAAAATCAACACGATGCAAAGGTATATCTAGGTGTTTTGCGACAGCTAAGGCATCTTGGTAATCTTGTTCTTGACTACAAATCGGTGCCTCCCGCTCAGGATTACCGAGTATGTCATGATTGAGTGTTGAATCCCAGTTGCGCATAAACACGCCAATCACATCATAACCGGCATCGAGCAACTCCAAGGCGGCAACACTTGAATCGACGCCACCACTCATGCCGAGAACGACGCGTTTTTTCATGGTATCAAATCCTTACTGCTTAGTTTTGTTGACATCACTTGGCATCCGTAAATCGCTGCGTGGTGACAAAGATATGTCGATGATTTTCGGTGAGTCAGGTGATGCTTGTCTTTTGAACTGTTGGCTATAAAAGCGGGCAAAAAATTGGGTAACATAATGGTTCGCCGCTGCTTCATCGAGATCAAACGTCTTACCGATTAGCCAGGCGATTCGTGTTTCTGTATCGCCAAAGCGTAGGAAGCGATGTAAGATAAAATCATTGACCTCGTATTTTCCAATGGCATCTTCTGTTAACTGATTCATAATGAGTTCAGGTGAAATTGGGGTATCAAGCACATCATGGACGACATCTTCAATTGCTTCGTTGAACTTGTGCTCACCATAATGTTCAATCATAAAACGGACCAATGTTTTTGGAATCCCAGCGTTTATACCATACATACTCATCTGGTCCCCATTATAAGTACACCAGCCTAAGGCCAGTTCACTCATGTCACCGGTACCTAGTACAATGCCATCATGCATATTCGCTAAGTTCATCAAAATCATCGTTCTCGCTCGAGCTTGGGTATTCTCATACGCCGCATCTAATGTCACTGAATCATGACCGATTAAGTCAAAGTGATCGCGTACATGATTGCGAATGTCAATTTCTTTTAAGGTCACTTTCAGATGTTTTGTTAATGCTTTTGCTTGACTGAGTGTCTTGTCGGATGTCCCAAAAGCAGGCATTGTGACACCAATAATATTTTTACGTGCCATGTCAATTTGATCCGCAACGCGGGTCGC
>SKGI01000005.1 GCA_007117555.1 Candidatus Izemoplasma sp.
CCTTTTTCATCGCGTTGAGTCTCATCTCAACCACGCGCTTTCATGGATGGTTTTTTGATAAAAAATGAAAAACCTAAAATCACACCAGTATAAACCATCATGCCTAAGATTACCCCAGTGTAACGACCGGTTAAATCATAGCCAACCCCAAAAGGTAAAGGCCCAAGTGCACTTCCAAGTACCATAAACACCGTCGCCGCACCACGAATACTTCCGAGATATTTCCGTCCAAAGAAGTTTGGCCAAAGTACGTTCAGCGCGACCGATTGAATGGCGACCGCAGATCCATAAAACAAGATAAAAAGGGTTGCTGTAGTCGCATCACGCACACCCCAAGCAAGCCAACCCATCGATATGATAATCCAAGTCAACGTGACGCCAAATACTTTATGGACGGCCACTTTGTCAAGAATGACACGAGCGATTAAAGGCATAAAAAAAGCTGGAAACGCCACAAGGCCAATAATGAGTGCCGCGGTTTCCTCTGAAATACTTCGCAAGCGCATGATACTAAAAAAGTGAAAGGTTATTCCAGTTGTGAACATCGAGGCGATGGTACTAATGAAGCCCGCGATCCAAAAAGCAGACGTGCGCACAGCTTCTCTCAATGTAAAACTTTCTTCATTTAGACGCAAAAGAGACGCCGCTACTGCTTCTTTATCATCGGTCCCGTTCTCCATAGTCATCTTTAAATCTTCAGGTCGGTTGAACACAAACAAAGCCACAAGTGGCACAAAGCCAACCATAAGAGCAATACCCCATAGTCGCCAAGCCGTTTCAAACCCAAAAGTATGAATCAACCACAAATTCAATGCCGGGACACTCATCGTCGCGATGAGACTCCCGATGCTTGAAAGACTGACCGCAAAAGCCCGGCGTTTTTCAAACCATTGCGGGACAAGACTATTTGGCATAAGCGTCAATGACCCTTGACCAAAATAACGCAAAAAGAAAAAGCCTATGAAGATGAACACGATGTGTGTTACAAAACTTTGATACCACGTTGTAAACGCGAGTAATAGACCCACAACAATCATCATCCGTCTTGCGCCATAACGATCCACAAATCGACCCATGAAAATTAAGGATAAACCACTCAGTGTTGTCGCAACCGAATAGCCAGTTGAAATCAGCGTACTTGAAATACCACGTTCTGTCTGATAATAATTGATGAACACGCTGATAGAATACGTTTGACCCGGTGCTGAAAAGAAAAAAGCGAGCCCGCTCATGAGCACGATTATCCAGCCATAATATAGTTTTTTATTCATCGTTAACGCCATTGATTTCATCGAGTCTCATCCTTGTCAGTTATCGCGTTACTTAAAGTATCTTAAGGGCTGAATCTTATGCTTGATTCAGCCCATCAATCCTAGCTTTATGCACGCAACTTATGTTTCGTTTTATTTTGATACATGTAGCGATCAGCTTCACGCACTAGTTTTTCAATCGTTTCGCCATCTTCTGGGAACCGGGCGTAACCGATGGCTGGGGTGACGACTGCATTAAGCGATGTAAAGAGCTTCCGAGCACGCATCGTCGTTTGCAAGTTTTCAATGAGCCTTTTTAAAATAACTTCTTCAAAGTGGCCTTCAAGTAAAACCATAAACTCATCACCACCGACACGCGCGAGGAAGGCCCCCTCCTTAAACTGTTGTTTAAGAAAAGCCGCAAAATCAATGAGCACTTCATCACCCACTTGATGACCAAAGCGATCGTTTATGCCCTTAAAATCATTCAAATCAATAAACAATAGCGAACAGGGCGGCTGATTTTGTTCGTTTAGACGGTCCTCGAGGTGTTCAAAAAACTGGCGGCGATTGGGCAATTGTGTTAAGTAATCAGAATAGGCACTATGATGCAGTTTCTGTTCGAGTTCTTTCAACTTAGAAATTTCCTTTGATGAGCCGACAATATAGGAAACGCCGATGGGGTTAATGTGCGGTGTCAAGGTGGTTAACCAAGTCGTTTGACCTGTTTTAAACGGCAAGGTTTCTTCGTAAGTGATGGTTTCCTGGCGATCAACACATCGTTGGTAATGACTGGTTACTTTAGCACCGACCTTCTCGCCCATCAGTTCTTCGGGTGTCTTGCCGGCCAATTGTTCATAACTGATTCCCGTCATTTTTTCATGCATTTTGTTGTTGCGGATAAAACGGAATCGACGATAGCCGACAATTTCGATTAGAAACATCGTATCTTGTGTGCCGTTAAAAATCCGTTCATAGTCTTTGTTTAATCGTTTAATTTCAAATTCGGCCTCTTTATAGGCAGTCACATCGGTATGTGTACCGAATAAACGCACGGGTTCTCCTGCGTCATCATGCACCACAATACCGCGATAACGCATATGGATGATCGAGCCATCGAGGTGTCGATAACGCACAACGCCTTCTAAAGGGACCTTAGGATTGTCAAGATGTTCCAGCAAATTATGTTCAGCTTGTTTTAAATCATCGGTAAACACGTGGGCATGCCAGTCGTAATTTTCCGGCAGATCCGCTGCATCACGATAACCAAGCTTGTTAATAAATACTTGGTTAAACCATTCACGTCGTGCTTTAGATAGATCAAGAAAAAACACCCCATCAAACATGGAATCTAGTAAAAAATCAAGTAGTCGCGAATTGTCCTTGAGCCGGGCGTACAACTCCTCTTTTAACTTTTGATCCATATCAGCACCTCAGTTTAAGCTCGAGCAGTTTTAAACATTAATCTTACTTTACTAAAAAAACATTCTTTTTGCAAGTCAAAACATGACCCGCTGTCTATCAGGTCAATGTGTTCTTTGACGCATCTGCTTCAGATTCATTTTTTTGTCGATTCGCTTGCCATGCATCGATAAAACAAAGACATTTCATAACGGCTAAAACGACCATCGGTCCGATAATTAAGAAAAAGAATAAATAGCCACCGGCAAACTGCCAACCGTAGGCAAGATCCCAAGCAATAAACACAAACAATGCCGTAGCCAACCATGCCAAAGCTTCTAGTAATTTCATTGACATGCCCTCCTTTCTATTATCGCTTCATTGTTCTCTATTTAGTTTAAGGACGGCTTTTAATTGCCACCCATATTTCAGTGTGATAGTCTTCTAAAGTCGTATCACCACATGGATAAACTTCTAAGTCTGGGTACCCCAATTCACTCACATCGGAGCGCCTTAAAAAGGGCCCCACCTCTTCTTTCCAAACGCGTTGTATGGCTTCTGGCATCGGACCATGACAGCTAAACACCGCCCAAGTTGCAGGGGGTATCTTAAGCGACTCATAAAGTTCAATCGGCTCACTTTCCTTCGCAATCATATAACGAAATTTCCCCGAAGCCTCCATTCCATAACAAACACCTAAAAAAGGTTTTTCTGGTGCAAGCGCATCAAGGGCTTTACCCAATCCTTTCATATGGCATGATGCCCAGAAATCTGGGATTGCTTTAAAGGCTTCACCTTCTTGATGGGATGTTTCCATACTGCGACCTGTCACCACAAACATCGGTCGATCCTCATAGCGATCAAACATCGTTCACCAAACTTTCTTTCATCTATTTTACCCAAGAATGTATGGGCTTTCTCGCTTATAGTTTAGCATATTTTTGAACATGTGCCCGCATTTTTTCACTTTCAACTGAAAACGCTTTTTTCATAAATAACTTGTATTCCCTTTTCTTCTGTGGTTAAATGACGTCAAACCTACGAAGGAAAGAAGTAAACAAAGACGTCACCCAAAGCGAGCCGGTGGTTGGTGTAAACCGGTGGGGCGAACGTGTTGAACGTGTTCTGGAGGTGACTTGTCGAACTTATGGAGGCAAGTCCGTCAACCAACGTTATGGTTCGAGTGCTGGCTTAGGCCAGAAACTTAGGTGGTACCGCGGCTGATGTCGTCCTGATTTTTTAGGACGATTTTTTTTATGTTAAGCAGGAGGGCGATGCATTTGGACGCATTATTTAACTATGAAGCCATCAAACAGTGGTTACCTTATATTGCAAGAGGGCTCAATATTACATTAGCCGTTGCCTTTTTGGCCGCTGCAATCGGTTTAGTTATTGGTATTTTCATCAATATCTTAAGTCGTCGTAAAGTGCTTGGTAAGCTTGCTTTTTATTATGTAGATCTCTTCAGAGGGACCCCTGTACTCTTACAACTTTCACTCGTTTATTACGCCTTACCACGTATGTTGACAGTCTTGCTTGTGTCAGGGTTTGGGGTACACGTAGACTTACGCCTAACCGCATTCAGCGCGGCAGTACTGACATTCAGTCTTAACTCCAGTGCTTATGTATCAGAAATCATACGCTCAGGAATCCATAGCGTAGATAAAGGTGAAATCGAAGCGGCTACGGCTCTTGGCGTATCGAAGTTTCACATATACAAAGACATCATCTTACCCATCGCCTTTAAAAATGCTTTCCCCGCGATGATGAATGAAATGATCACCCTTGTTAAAGAATCTTCCATTGTTTCACTCATCGGTTTACAAGATTTGATGCGACGCCAACAAATCGTCACTGCACAAACTTACCTATACTTTGAACCGTTGATTGTCGTGGGCATCTTCTACTATGCCATTGTTAAACTGCTTGCGTTTACCGGTAAACGCATTGAAATGAGGTTGCATCATGTTCAAAGTTGAACACTTGACGAAGACATTTGGTGAAACAACCGTATTACGTGCTGCAACGTATACGTTTGTGCCGGGAAGAACGGTCGTCATCATCGGCCAGAGTGGTTCAGGGAAAAGTACATTACTTCGGTGCTTAAACGGTCTTGAAACCCCTACCTCTGGCACGGTCTATTTTAAGGACCAACCTGTCACTGAAAAAACTTTACAACACGTACGGAACCAAGTTGGGATGGTCTTTCAAGGCTTTAACCTTTTCTCGAATATGAACGTCAAAGACAATGTCAGTTACGCCTTAAAAGTCGTACGAGGGCTTGATAAGGGCGCTGCCGACACCAAAGCCAAGCAGTACCTCGCACAAGTCGGTTTAGCGGATAAGTTTGAAGCTTGGCCGCAAACCTTATCCGGTGGGCAAAAGCAACGTGTCGCCATTGCCCGCTGCCTCGCTATGGAACCTGATGTATTTCTTTTCGATGAACCGACGAGTGCTCTCGATCCAGAAATGGTCAATGAAGTACTTGATGTCATGCGTTCGATCACCCAACAAGGCTTCACCAACATCATTGTGACGCACGAAATGGGCTTTGCTCGAGAAGTCGCGGATGACATTCTCTTTATGAGTCAAGGGAAAATTGTTGAAATCGCGGATAAGCAAACTTTTTTTACCGAACCTAAAAGCACCGAGGCAAAGCAGTTTTTGCTAAAAATACTTTAAAAAAACAGGAGGATTTATCATGAAAAAAATGAAACTTATGGCATGTCTTGTAGGTCTATTAGTGACACTTTATGCGTGTCAAAACAATGACGAAAATACGTTGATTGTTTTGACATCAAGCGGGTATGAACCGTATGAAATGGTCGATGAGAATGGAGAGCTTATCGGGTTTGACATCGATTTGATGCATGCGATTGCGGCTTATCTTGAAATTGACATAGTTTGGCAAGATGTCGACTTTGACGGCATCATTGCCTCACTGCAAATGAAACAGGCGGATGTGGCGATTGCCGGGATCACACCGACAGAAGCACGTGCACAAATCGTTGATTTTAGTCATATTTACTACAACAGTGAAGCCGGCTTACAAAACTACCTATTGTTTGACAGTACGCAAACCATCACCACACTAGAAGACCTAGAAGGGCTTGTCCTTGGTGCGCAGTTAGGGACCATTCAAGCTGAGCTGTTACAGTCTTTGAGTGAAACGTATGGGTTTACTGTCGATTTAAGAACGACGAATGCGCAAATCGTTGAAGAAATTAAGTCTAATCGTATTGATGGACTGGTTGTTGAAAGCTTAGTCGCCAATGCCATCATCGCTCAAAACAGTTTTCTGACTTCATGGCTAGTTGAGGCAGACTTAGGACATATGTATGGAAACGCCATCGCTTTCTCAAAAGATAGTCCTTGGCTTGAGCCATTCAACGAGGCACTTGCAGCGCTAGAGTCTGATGGCACGCTAGCTGAGTTGGTAAGCAAGTGGTTTGAACCCACGTCAAACTGATCAAAAAAAGACGCGTGATTATTACAGCGTCTTTTTCATGTTAAGCCTATTCATTCGAGTTCAGTATACTGCTTCAGTTCAATGGGCTCTAATACACCCAGTTCTTT
Organism: Candidatus Izemoplasma sp.; assembly: GCA_007117555.1. Lineage (GTDB taxonomy): Bacteria > Bacillota_I > Bacilli_A > Izemoplasmatales > Izemoplasmataceae > SKGI01. Next base: position 6,228 of record SKGI01000005.1, read on the forward strand.
GAGTCCAGCCTTGAACTCTGGTAAATCTAAAAACGCTTGTAAGGCTGTTTGAGTCTGAAAATGATGGACCACCATGACTTGATTGTCTTCTTGAATCGAAACGTAAGCAGTTTCTGCAATCACGCCCATGCGTTCTCTTACAGCTTTTGCTGCGGGGCTTTTGTAGCCATTTAACCAATGTTCAACATCTTTCACACGATGTCGTGCTACTAAGATAACCATCGTTCACCACCTTTTTTGTTTAGTATAGCATAAGCTGTTCAACGCTAACATAATAATGCTTGTCAAGGCTAGTATGTGGGTGAACGCTTGATCAATCCTGTTTATCGTCTTGATTAAGGTTGCTCAACACACGCCTGTAACGTGACAACTTGAATGGGATACGATATAATAACGTATCTTATTCATGAAAGAAGGGCGTGAGATGAAGCCAATCAAAATCACCTATATTGGTGGCGGTTCTAGACAGTGGGCCCGTAATCTGATAAGCGATTTAGCGCTTGAGAAGCGCTTACGCGGCGAAGTCGTGCTGCATGACATCGACCATAACGCGGCGCTAGACAATCAGCGGTTAGGGCAACTGATGATGCAAAAAACGGGCAACCCTAAGCGATGGCAATTTCGGGCTGAACGCGATTTACGCATGGCTTTGAAAAATGCTGATTTTGTCTTTATTTCGATTTTACCCGGCACGTTTGATACGATGCACGCTTACGTTCATGAACCTGAAAAATGGGGTATTTATCAAAGTGTTGGTGATACTGTGGGACCGGCGGGGATTTTTCGGGCGCTGATTATGATGCCGATGTATCATACGTTTGCTAAAGCCATTGAAGCGATATGCCCAGATGCCTGGGTCGTCAATTTCACGAATCCGATGACACTGTGTGTGCAAATGCTTTACCATGCATTCCCAAAGATCAAAGCTTTCGGTAACTGCCATGAAGTCTTTTTCGTGCAACGTATTTTAGCGAGAGCTTTGAAAGAGCAAACAGGCATTGAGGTGCCTTATCATGCGATTCAAATTAACCCTAAAGGGCTGAATCATTTTACTTGGATTGACTATGCGAGCTATCAAAATCGTGATCTTATCCCAATATATAGGGCTTTTGCAGAAAAATATCACGCTGAAGGTCTCCATGGTGATGATTGGGTTCATGTTGGTCCGTTTGGAAGTGCCGAACGGGTCAAGTTAGACTTGTTTTTACAGCACAATATCATCGCTGCCGCAGGGGATCGCCACCTTGTAGAGTTTTTACCACAAGACATGTATCTCACTGACTTGGAAACGATTAAATCCTGGCGCTTTTACTTAACACCCGTAGCACTTCGTCAAACTCTCCAACAAAAGCGTTCTGCGCAAACAAAGGCTTGGATTTCGGACCCTTCTGCCATTCAACTAGAGCCCTCTGGTGAAGAGGGTATTGCACAAATAAAAGCACTGCTAGGCTTAGAGCCGCTTACGACGAATGTTAACCTACCCAATCAAGGTCAAATCCCAAATTTACCGCTCGGACATATTGTCGAAACAAATGCTTTATTTAGATACAATGATTTGCGACCTATTTTCGCGGGTGCACTCACTGGTTTCCCCAAAACTATGACCGATACGCATATCAAGATCCATCGATTGTTGCTACAAGCTTACGACCAAAAGTCGCTGGCCTATGCGTATGAAGCGTTAACACTTGATCCACTTTCCGCAAAACTGAGCAAAAAGGCGCTTTCAGAGATGTTTCATCACATCACCCGTAAACTTGAACCATATCTGGATCATTATAAGCCCTTATAATTAAGATTGTGTCATCCTGTCAAATCAAAAGTCGGTCGTCATTGCGGCTGACTTTTTTGATTACAATAAAAAAAGCCATGTTCTCGATGAACATGACCCAAGACTGCTTCGTGGTGACCCGTACGGGATTCGAACCCGTGAATGCCAGCGTGAAAGGCTGGTGAGTTAAGCCGCTTCTCCAACGGGCC
>SKGI01000026.1 GCA_007117555.1 Candidatus Izemoplasma sp.
GAGGCATCAGGCACCTGCGCATAGTTCAACTTACAGCGCGACCTATCAAGGTGTCGTGTTGAAAAGCGCCCTTTTATTAGGGATTATGGTTATTTTTGGTGTCATCAGTGCAGGCCGTGTTTTTGGTCAAGGTGAAATGACAACAGGAAGCTTGATTTTCTTGATTGCCTCACCCATTATCGCCTTGATTAGCGTCTTCATTGCGATGGCTAAACCTCAAGTCGCCCCATTCTTTTCGATTATCTATGCCATTTGTCAAGGAACGTTTGTTGGTTTTTTGTCCGGGCTATATGAAGTCGCCTTTGGGGACGGCATTGTACTGACCGCTGTCACAGCGACAGCCAGTGTTTTTGGTGGGATGCTATTGCTTTATTCAACTGGCTTGTTTAAAGTGACGCAACAATTACGTCGCATCTTATTTACCGCCTTGATAGGTTTGATTTTCACATCCTTCTTTGTGTTTATTTTCAGTCTATTAGGTCTCATTCCTATCGGTTCAGAAGGCTTCACGACCATCATCTTTGCGATTTCAGTCATTTCTGTTATTGTCGCGTCCTTATTTTTAATGGTCGACTTCGATAACATTAGAACACTTGTATCAAACGGCGCAGACAAACAGTATGAATGGGTGTTATCATTAGGATTACTTGTTACACTTGTTTGGCTTTATGTAGAACTGTTACGACTGATTGCGATTTTACGTTCTCGCCGTTAACACGCACCGCCAACTCATGGCGGTGTTTTCATGCCGTGCTTTTTAATCAAAAACATGCTACACTATGCATGAATGATAGAATCAGGAGGTAATTATGGATAGGACATGGAATTTAGAAGCGCTTTATTCGGGTTATGAGACCACAGCATTCAAAGAAGCCGTTGCGACACTTGAAAGCTTTGTGGAAAAGGCCGACCGTTTCAAGGACACATTAGATTCACTCGAAAATGCCGATAAAAAACTGCTTGAGTACATTAATTTAGCGAGTGAGTTGCGGAGTCGGTTTTTAAAAGTGTATGCTTTTGTGAACTTAAACTTAGCGACTAATGCTAAAGATGAAGCATCGAATGCTTGGATGAACCATCTCCAAAAACTTTCAAGTAAAACAACCGCGTTTACAACGAAAGTCGCAAAGTTCGTGCCAAGAATCAACGACTTAGACGAGCTGATTGCGCAACACGATGCGTTAAAGCCGTATGCCTTTCACTTAAAAAGCATTAAAGATCGGGCGCGTTATGTACTTTCAGACAAAGAAGAAATGTTGATTGCGAAACTATCTCAAACAGGATCTTCCGCATGGGGTAGATTACAAGGCCTTTTAACGAGTGTAGTTGAAGTACCTTACGAAGATAAAGTATTGACTTTACCACAAGTGCGCAATCTAGCACACGCTAAAGATCCTGAAGTGCGGAAAAAAGCTTATGAAGCTGAACTCGCAGCGTATAAACAAATCGACGAATCGATTGCGTTTGCATTAAATGGTGTTAAAGGTGAAGTGTTGGAAGTCAGTCAACTACGCGGCTATGAAAGTCCGCTACACGAAGCTGTTTATAACGCAAGAATGCAAAAAGATACACTGGATGCTTTGATTACTTCCATGCGCAAGCATGTTCCGTTGTTCCAAAAATACTTACGTCGTAAAGCCGAGTTACTTGGGCATAAAAACGGCTTGCCTTGGTATGACTTATTCGCACCGCTTGGTGAAAGTGAACGGACTTTCACACCGGATGAAGCAGTCGACTACATCGAAAAGAACTTTCAATCGTTTGGTGATGATCTTGCCCGTCTTGCCCGTCGTGCACACAATGAATCATGGATTGATTACACCCCGCGTTCAGGCAAACGAGGCGGGGCGTTTTGTATGAACCTACACCCCATAAAACAAAGTCGCATTCTCATGAACTTCGATGGGTCTTTCTCTAATGTCATTACGCTCGCACATGAACTTGGGCATGCGTACCATGGCGATCGGATTTTCAAAGAAGCCATTCTCAATGCTTCATATACCATGCCTGTGGCCGAAACGGCGTCAACGCTTTGTGAAACTATCGTCAAAAAAGCGGCTGTTAAGGAAGCAGAAGGCGATGAGAAACTATTCATCCTTGAACAATCTTTGATGGGAAGCACCCAAGTGATCATCGATATTTTATCACGGTATCTTTTTGAAGAATCAGTCTTTGAAGAACGTCAAAAAACACCGCTTTCTGTCAAACGTCTCAACACGTTAATGCTTGAAGCGCAAAAAGCGACGTATGGGGATGCACTGAATCAAGACACGTTACATCCTTATATGTGGGCAAACAAAGGGCATTATTATAGCGGAACCTTAAGTTTTTATAACTTCCCATATGCGTATGGTTTGTTATTTGCTAAAGGCATTTATGCCAAGTTTCAAGAACACGGAAAACCGTTCGCAGAGAAAATTGATTTGTTACTGCAAAAAACGGGTCAAATGTCTATTGAAGATGTGGCCGCGCTCGTTGATATCGACGTCCGTGATGTCTCGTTTTGGGATCAATCACTGGCGGTTATCGGTGAAGAAATTGAAACATTCTTAGCCATTACAGCCTAAACTGTTAAAGCGTAAAGTTTCACCATGCAATGCTTGATTAAGCGTGTGATATTTTGTATAATAATGTCAACACGATGAAAGAGACCATGTGTACAAGTGAAAACCGTCAAAGAGAGGGGCCTAACGGTGAAAAGCCCTACGGGAATACTGTACATTTCAGCTCTAGAGTGATGTTAACCCCATCCGTTACCCGCGTTAAGGGCTTAAGGGTCGGTCATAGACCGAAACCAAGGTGGTACCGCGGAATATTCCGTCCTTGCATGCAAGGACGGTTTTTTTGTTCTTGTCATACGCGTGCATTTTATGCTTCGGTCACACAAAGGAGAGATTAACGATGGATTTAAAAAACACATTGGCAGAACTTGAAAGCAAACTTACAGAAGCACTCAAACAAACCGAGAAACTCGAAAAGTTACAAGACATTAAAGCGGAGTACTTAGGCAAAAAGGCCGAACTTTCGCTTTTGATGCGACACATGAAAGATTTGAGTGCAGAAGAACGGCCTGTTTTTGGTCAAACGATTAATGCGGCAAAGGCGCGATTCACTGAACTGATTGAACTGCGCCGTGAGGCACTTGAAGCCCAACAACTTGAAGCCCGTCTTCATGCGGAAAAGATTGATGTGACGTTACCTGGCCCGAATTTCCGACTCGGTCGTCCCCATGTTCTTAACCGCATCATCATGGAGATTGAAGACTTATTTATCGGCATGGGTTATACCATTAAAGAAGGTCCAGAAATCGAATCGGATGAGTATAACTTTGAAAAATTGAACTTACCTAAAGACCATCCAGCCCGTGATATGCAAGACAGTTTCTTTATTACGGAAGACAGACTCTTGCGGACGCACACGTCGCCTGTGCAAGTGCGCACCATGCTCGAACAAGGCGGTAGTCAACCTGTGAAAATTATTTGTCCGGGTAAAGTGTACCGCCGCGATGAAGATGATGCGACACATAGCCATCAGTTTATGCAAATCGAAGGACTCGTCGTCGATACGGATACCACAATGGCAGATCTAAAAGGCACCTTACTGACCGTTGCTAGGGCGATGTTTGGTGAACACCGAAACATCCGACTCAGACCGTCGTATTTTCCGTTTACGGAACCGAGTGTCGAAGTCGATGTCACGTGTTTTAAATGCAATGGTAATGGCTGTGGGATGTGCAAACATACTGGTTATATTGAAATTCTCGGCGCAGGCATGGTCAATGACTTTGTATTGTCTGCGAGTGGCTATGATCCCTCAATCTATCAAGGCTTTGCGTTTGGTATGGGGGTTGAGCGGATTGCTATGTTAAAGTATGGTATTGATGACATCCGTCATTTTTATACCAATGACATCCGTTTCTTAAAGCAGTTTTCGACTTAGGAGGTATGAGATGAATATATCGCTGAAATGGTTAAAAGAACTAATTCCTTATACAGTCACCCCTGAAAAACTCGGGTCACTGTTTACAATCCATTCGCAAGAAGTCGACAGTGTCGAAAAACTTGTAGACGCAGAAGGGCTAGTCATCGGGTATGTGCAAACGTGTCAACCGCATCCGCATGCAAATAGTTTAAGCGTGTGCAAAGTCGATGTGGGTGATGCCGTTTTAAACATCGTTTGTGGTGCGCCCAATGTGGCGGCGGATCAAACGGTGATTGTCGCCTTGCCTGGAGCGCGATTGCCTGGGGGTCTCAAAATAGAAAAGACAGTCATTCGTGATGAAGCTTCCGCAGGGATGATTTGTAGCTTGAGTGAACTTGGCATCGACTATAAGTATCATCATGAAGATGGCATCCATGTCGTTCGTGATGCCCTTAAACCAGGTACTGATGCCTTAGCAGCGCTCCATTTAGACGATCATGTATTAAGTCTTGATTTAACCCCAAACCGGGCGGATTTATTAAGTATGCACGGCGTTGCCTATGATGTCGCAGCGATGTTAGATAGGCCTCTTGAGCTGCCGAATGTTTCCGTTGAGGCAACCGGTGATCAGGCGGTCACCATTAAAACAGAAACACCGCGCTGTCATAGTTATTATGGCCGTGTCTTGAAATCCATCGTCATCAAACCAAGCCCACAGTTTATGCAAGCGAGACTGATTGCCGCAGGTATTCGACCGATTAACAATGTCGTTGATATTACCAACTACGTAATGCTTGAGACAGGTCAACCGCTTCATGCATTCGATTACGATGCCTTAAACAGCGATACCATCGTCGTACGTGAAGCACAAGCAGGCGAAACATTTGTGACACTCGATGATAAGACGCGCACTTTACATGCAGGCGATATTTTAATCACGAATGGCCGTGAGCCAGTCGCCCTTGGTGGGGTGATGGGGGGTGCTGACACAGAAGTAACCTCTGAAACAACAAGTTTATTACTAGAAGCGGCGGTCTTTGATGCGATCACTGTTGGGAAAACATCACGCCGACTTGACTTACGTAGCGAATCATCACTCCGATTTGAACGAAAAGTTGACCCTGAAAAAACTGTCTATGCACTCGACCGTGCAACGGCACTTTTTATGGAGTATGCCGAGGCAGAGCTCGTAGGTGATAAAGGCTATTTTGATCATACCGCATCAACTGATGCACCGATTACTTTGTCTCTTGAAAAAATTAACAGCGTATTAGGTGGGAACTATTCAGCCGAACACGTTGACAGCATACTGAATCGTCTACATTTGCCTTTTTCGCGTAACCACCATACGTATGATATTCAACCGGTTAGTCGCCGTCAAGATTTGATAACCTATCAAGATATTATCGAAGAAATTGGTCGTATTAGTGGCTATGATCAGCTACCCAATACATTGCCAAATACGGTTGCACAAGGTGGTTTATCTTTAAAGCAAAACTTACGTCGTCGTATCCGTCAAGCCTTGACAGGTTTAGGGTTAGATGAAGCCGTCACTTACAGCTTACAACAAGAAGCACACATTGAACGGTTCAGCTTTAATCATGAAACGCCCATTAAAGTAGCGGATCCAATGACCGACCTTCATGCAGCGCTGATTCATACACCACTGACCGGTCTTTATGACGTCGCTAAACACAATGCGGCGAGACGCCAATACGATGTGAACATTTTTGAACTGGGTACATGTTACACACAAGCGGGTGAAGTTGAACGATTAGGACTTCTCATGACAGGCAGTTACCATCCGTATCGTTGGCAACGGACGCCGCAAACAGATTTTTACACATTAAAAGGTGTGATCGAAGCGTTACTTGATGGACTAGGCTTACCAGCACCGACGTATCAACCGATAGAACATAACGATTTACATCCTCATCAAGCGGCGTCTTTATTGCTTGAGGGTGAGCAAATCGGCTTCCTTGGCAAAGTGCATCCTAAAATGACCTCAGAGGATCATCTTAGCGATGTGTATGTTGCGGAGATCGATGTTGAAACGCTTCTAAAGATGAGTCCTGAGCACGCCACGTATAAGCCGTTACAAAAATATCCTTCAGTCGAACGCGATCTCGCATTGGTGTGTGAACGCTCATTACCAGCAGAAACCGTTCTTGAAGCGATTAAAGCACAGGGTGGTTCGCAGCTTGTCCATCTCGATGTCTTTGATGTATATATGGGTGAGCACTTATCCGATGATCAAAAGTCACTTGGATTGAGACTGCTGTTTGAAAATCCTGAAAAGACTCTTGAATCAAAAACAGTCGATACGTTAATAGAAAAAATTGTTGAACATCTACATAAAACTTACGGCATTACAAGACGTTAATTAATCAAAAAACAAATACCATGCCCCATTATCGGCTATGATGATGGGGTTTTATCATCTTAGTATAGACGAAGAAAGCCGAAATTTTACCGCCCACTACAAACCCTTACATTTTTTCTCAATTTAGGTTGTCAAGACCGCCGGTGTTTGTTAAAATATAGTCGTACTTATAATACAAATTTTTAGGAGGTAGCCGATGAATATTGGTGTCCCAAAAGAAATTAAGAACAATGAGAACCGTGTAGGGTGCACCCCAGCAGGTGTTAGCTTGCTTGTGGCGCATGGCCATGAAGTATTTGTTGAGAAAAATGCCGGAATTGGCTCTGGTGTCCAAGATGAAGAGTTCGTGGCGGCAGGAGCCAAGATTGTTGATACAGCAGAAGAAGCTTGGTCGCAAAAAATGGTCATCAAGGTGAAAGAACCGTTGCCAGCTGAGTATGGTTTTTTTCGTGAAGATTTGATTATCTTTACGTACTTACATCTTGCGGCAGAACCAGAACTGACAGAAGCGCTTGTTGAATCGAAGTGTAAAGCCATCGCCTATGAAACAGTCCAAGTCGGTAATACATTGCCTCTGTTGCGGCCGATGAGTGAAGTGGCGGGGCGTCGTGGCACCATCGTCGCTGCGACACAACTTGAGAAACATCGCGGTGGTCGCGGTGTATTACTCTCGGGTGTTCCAGGTGTTCCACGCGGTCACGTTGTCGTCATTGGTGGTGGCGTTGCTGGAATTAGTGCAGCCCGTATGGCCATCGGTCTTGGCGCGCGTGTCACACTGGTTGAATTATCAGAAGATCGTATGCGCTACCTTGAAGATATTTTTGATAAAGAAGTTACGATTTTAAAGTCTAACCCATTGAACATTGCAGAGGCACTTAAGACAGCCGATGCGTTAGTCAGTACGATTTTAATTCCAGGCGCAAAAGCCGCAAAAATCGTCACTGAAGACATGGTTAAAGCGATGCCTGAAGGCAGTGTTATTGTCGATATTTCGATCGATCAAGGGGGTTCTGTCGAAACAATCGACCGGATTACCACCCATGACAATCCTGTTTATGAAAAGCATGGAGTTCTTCACTACAGTGTGGCCAATATGCCTGGTGCAACACCACGCACCTCGACATTTGCCCTAACGAATGCCACCATTCCTTATGCACTTGAGTTAGCCAATAAAGGCTATAGAATTGCTTGCTTAGATAGCGAATCACTACGTATGGGACTCAATGTTTTAAATGGCCACGTCGTTTACAAAGCGGTTGCCGAAGCCTTTGGCTATGATTACACTGAGGCGTTGGATGTATTACTTAAGCACGATGCATAAATGAACTAAAACTGTCAACTGCACACAAGCGGTTGACTTTTTTTTTGCATAGGGGTTGACATAATATTCTTGGTATGTTGAGTTGTTTGAGGAAATACTATAGGAACGACCGTTAGGTGAGGCTCCTATACAGAAAAACGCTGCTGCCCAAAAATGTCGAAAGACGCCAATGGGTCAACAGGCACTGCCGGCTTAAGGCTTTGCTTAATGTAGCTGGGATGCATAAGTTCCTACGCTGTATAGTGCTAAAACTCAACGAGGGGCGCATCTAAAGTACTTTTTTTGACCGACTCTCTTTGTTGAGTCGGCTTTTTTGTTAGCAGCGTTCAAAGAAAGGTGATGGGCTGATGACTCAAAAAGACGAAGACAGTTGTAGGTTGGTATCTCAAATGGGGGCACATCATTCCCACACATTCAGATGTAATCAAAGTGATTACACGACATCTTTGAACAAACAAAACACATAAAGGAGCGATCACATCATGAAACAAAAAACTAAAAACATGCTAAGAAACATTCGAGAAATGATTAAAAACAATGCCATTGAA
>SKGI01000071.1 GCA_007117555.1 Candidatus Izemoplasma sp.
TATGCGCGTAGTCCACTTGGCAATCCACCCAAAACATTATATCTTGATTTGTATCACGTGCGTCCAGATGTGACGCCTGTTGCCTTAAATTACGCTGAAACTATCCGTAAAAACTATCCAGAACTTACCATTGAAAATGTCAATGCACATTTGGCTTACTTACGGATGTTTAAAACACCTTATGAAATCGAACAGTTACGTGGGGCCATCGATATGACCCGTAAAGGTTTAGAAACCATCATGCGGCAATGTGCAAAACGGTCCCATGAATATCAGCTTGAAGCCGATTTCTTACATACCATTACCGAAGCGGGGAGTACTGGCAACGCGTTTGATACGATTGCGGCTTCAGGGGGTAATGCAACCGTCCTCCATTATGTTTCGAATCGATCTCCCTTATCGAAAGAACAGTTGATTTTACTTGATTTAGGCGCCTTAAACGGGCCTTATGCAGCCGATATTTCTCGTACATATCCTATAAATGGAAAGTTTACTGATCGACAACGCGTTTTATATGAAATCGTGCTTGAGGTTAATAAAGCGACGATTGGTATCGTCAAGCCGGGTGTGACTTGGGCAACGCTCAATGCGTTTGCCCGTGACTTACTGATTGAAAAGACTAAAGAGATTGGTTTGATTAATGAAGATCATGAAATAAGCCAACTTTATTACCATTCAATTGGCCATTTTCTCGGTCTTGATGTGCACGATGTTGGACTATACGATCTCCCGCTTCAAGCAGGCATGGTATTAACCATTGAACCTGGTCTTTATGTTGCTGAGGAAAACATTGGCATCCGCATCGAAGACGACATTCTGGTGACTGAGGATGGCGCGATCAACTTAAGCGCTGACATCATCAAAGAAGTCGAAGACATTGAAACATTCATGAAACACGCCAGCTAAGGCGTGTTTTTGCTAAGTTTTTTCAAGCAGCAAAGCCTATAAACATGCTATAATAGGTGCGAGGTGTCGCCATGAACAGTCTTGAAGGACACGTACGTTTTATCACTTTTTATAACGAAGAAAACCGGTATGCCATCGTTAAAGTGCACGTAACAACGGCTAATTTTTCCGAAGGCCTTTTTGCTGTGCCAGAAGGAACACTGATGACAGTAACGGGCTACTTTCCCCGTCCGGCAAAAGGAGAAACTGTCCGTTTTTATGGGAACATCGTCCGTCATCCGACGTATGGTGAACAATTTGAAGCAAAGTCGATGGAAAAAGTAGGCGAAACAACCGAGGCCGGTATCATCGAATATTTATCGAGTGATCTGTTTCCTGGGGTGGGACCGAAAACCGCTGAACGCATTGTGAAGACACTTGGTCGTGAAACGATCAAAAAAGTGCTTGAATCCCCTCAAGCCCTTGATGAAGTAACCCCACTCAGTAAGGCTTTAAAACAAGTCATTACCGATGGGCTCAGTCGTTATAAAGCTGAAGAGCACATACTCATTCAACTATATGGCTACGGCGTCAGCGCGAAGATTGCGATGCGTTTAATCGATCGTTATCGGCACGACACCATGCGTGTTTTGCAAGAAAATCCTTACCGGCTCATCGATGAAGTAGAAGGGATTGGTTTTGATCGCGCCGATGAGATTGGCCGAAAGCTTGGTTTTGCCAGTGATCATCCTCACCGAATGAAAGCGGTCATTCAGTATTTGTTTCGTCAACTTGTATTGAATTTTGGCCACACCCTCATCGAGTATGAGCTATTTGTCGAAGAAGTGTTGAAGCGTTTAAATAAAGATGTCCCTGATATAAAGCATGCACATGTTGTTGAACACATTGAAGCACTGATCAAGGCACATCGTTTAGTCCGTCATGAAGAATATTTAACACTTTCAAGCATCGCCTATGCAGAAAAAACGATTGTAAGTAAGTTAAAAACGTTAAACAAAGCGCCTCAGTCGATTGATCAGTCAAATGTTACGGCACTCATTGCCCAGTTTGAAAAATCAGAAGGCATCGCGTATTCTAATAAACAAAAAGAAGCCATTCACCAAGCGATGAAAAATCGGATGATGATTTTAACAGGTGGACCTGGGACCGGTAAAACAACGGTCATTAAAGGTTTAGTTAAAGTGTATCACCAATATCATGAGCTTGAAGAACCGACACCAGAACGAACCGCGTTCATTCATCTTGTCGCCCCTACAGGGCGCGCAGCCAAACGCATGCAAGAATCAACGGGGTATTACGCCACCACCATCCACCGCCTTCTCGGCTATAGCTACGATGGCTCTTTTCAGCACGATCGCAGTCATTTGCTTGAAGGGAACTTGTTTATTGTAGATGAGGCATCGATGATTGATGTGTTTCTTGCAGCACAACTACTTGAAAGTTTACCCGATTATGCCAACGTTGTCTTCGTTGGGGATGATGCGCAATTGCCGAGTGTTGGACCCGGTCAAGTGTTCAAAGATTTAATCGAAGCCAAACGTCTGCCCGTGACAACACTTAATGTCATTCATCGTCAAGCAAAAGATTCCCATATTGTCCATTTAGCGGGTCAAATTCGAGATGGAAAACTACCGAATGACATGGATGTGTCTTATCCGGATCGGTATGTATTTACCGAAGAACCTGAACGTTTTCAAGCGCGTCTTAAGCGCATCATTGATTATTTAATCAAGCAAGGTCATGACCTCCACGAAGACATTCAAGTGTTGATTCCTATGTATAAAGGTAGTACAGGCATCGATGAAACCAACAGTTTCTTACAAAACACATACAACAAAACCCCTGGGCCCGAACTGACACAGGGCACGCGTATCTTTAAAGTAAACGATAAAGTGTTGCAGCTCGTCAATCAAATTGAAGATGGCGTCATGAACGGCGATCAAGGTCGTGTGATTGGTATCGATGATAAATCCAAGACGATGACAGTCGATTTCTTGGGCCAAATCGTATCTTATAAGTCTCAAGACCTCATCAATCTCACGCACGCCTATGCGATGAGCGTTCATAAAGCGCAAGGTAGTGAATATCAAGTTGTGATTATGCCTATTTTTGGTGCGTATGCGCACATGCTCAAACGGAAGCTCATTTATACAGGCATTACAAGAGCAAAACAATGTCTTGTACTTTTTGGGCAACCCGAACGGTTAAAATATGCGGTGACGCATCTTGAAGAAGACCGCAAGACACGCTTGAAAGAAGCTTTTTTAGAAGAAAATATACCGAATTTACTCGATGTTGAGACAGACGCGCCATCTGTAGAAACAGCCATCAAAATTGAGGATCCCGATATTCCTTTTAAGACGCTTGGGGAACAGCTGCACGGGGCAACACCATACGATTTTCTCAAGTAAGCATCAATCTTTTGTAGTGGATTTGCGTTGCATTCTTGCGTAGATTAAGCTATAATAAATGTATTCGATGAGAAAGATGAGTAGGCCGCTTACAAAGCCCAGAGAGTTTGTGTTGCTGCGAACAAACGTGCGTAATCGGTTGAAGCCACTTTCGAGAGACAGATGATGAATCTGTCCGCTTATGCAGCGTTATAGCATTTGAGAGCCGGTCTAACCGGAACTAAGGTGGTACCGCGGATAATCATTCGTCCTTAAATAACTTTTAAGGGCGATTTTTTTTAGGAGATGAAATGATGAAAATGATGTCAGGACATGAAATTAAACAAACGTGGCTCGATTTTTTTGCCGAGCATGATCATGCTGTTGCTGAAGGGGCTAGTTTAGTGCCGATTAATGACCCAACCCTCTTATGGATCAATGCAGGTGTTGCGGCATTAAAGGGCTATTTTGATGGGTCAAAAATCCCTGAAAATCCCCGTATTGTCAATGCACAAAAATGTATTCGAACCAATGACATTGAAAACGTAGGGAAAACCGCAAGACACCATACGTTTTTTGAAATGTTAGGCAATTTTTCAATTGGAGATTATTTTCGCAAGGAAGCCATTGCTTGGGGGTATAAATTGCTCACGGATTCCAAGTACTTTGGTTTTGATCCAGACAAACTGTATTTTACCGTTTATCCTACCGATCAAGAGACTAAAGAACAATGGCTCGCTTTAGGTGTGCCTAAAGATCGAATTATTGAAAGTGAGCATAATTTTTGGGAAATTGGTCAAGGGCCTTGCGGACCTTGTACAGAAATTTTTTATGATCGTGGTTCAGCGTATGGTCCCGATGATATTTCCTTGATTGCTGAAGATATTGAAAATGACCGCTTCATTGAAATATGGAACATCGTTTTTTCTCAGTTTAACGCTAAACCAGGTTTGACCCGCGATGCGTATCCAGAATTACCAAACAAAAACATCGACACGGGTATGGGTCTAGAGCGAATGGCCTGCATCATCCAACAAACCGAAACCAATTTTGAGACCGACTTGTTCTTCCCAGTGATTAAGCATATCAGCCGCATTGCCTCTAAACCATATGATGGTTCGATGTCATTTAAAGTCATCGCCGATCATATGCGCACAGTCACTTTTGCCATCAGCGACGGTGCGACTCTATCTAATGAAGGTCGTGGCTATGTATTGCGTCGTCTATTGCGACGCGCCATTAAACATGGACGTACGCTTGGCATCGAGCGCCCATTTCTTAAGGAACTTGTTGACACGGTTGTGAGCATGATGGAAGAAAGTTATCCATACTTGAATAAAACAAAAACGTTTGTTAAACAAGTGATTGAAAAAGAAGAACTGAAATTTCTTGAAACATTGCATCAAGGCGAGAAAATTCTTGAAGGCTTGCTTAAACATGATACCGATACCGTTTCAGGTCAAGATGCTTTCATGTTATATGACACGTACGGTTTCCCTTTAGAGTTAACAGAAGAATATGCGGAACAACATGGGAAAAAAGTGGATCGTCGCGGGTTTAATGCCGAAATGCAAATGCAAAAAGATCGGGCGAGAAGTGCACGTAAAGTGATGCGTTCGATGAAAGATCAAAATGAGACCTTCATCCGCTTTAAAACCCCATCTTTGTTTGTTGGTTATGAAACCTTAACGACTGAATCATCGATTATTGCCATATTTGATGAGGGCGTTGTCGTTAAAGAAACTCCGTTTTATGCCGAGAGTGGTGGTCAAGTATCCGATCAAGGCCTAATCATTAAAGGTGGCAATGCTTATGAAGTGCTCGATGTTGAAAAACTGCCGAACGGTCAGTTTTTGCACGTCATAGAAAACGGCCATGAACTTAAAGTTGATGATACGGTTGAACTCCATGTTGATCAAGACGCACGTCAGGCGACGAAAGCGCACCACTCTGTGACACATTTGCTCTATCAAACTTTACGAGAAGTACTAGGTGACCACGTTAGCCAGCAAGGGAGTCTCGTCGGCCCAGATTATATGCGATTTGATTTCAATCATTTTGATTTACCATCTGAAGAGACGATTCTCGCGATTGAACAAAGCGTCAATGAAAAAATCATGACAAAAACGCCAGTCCATGTAGAACAAACGACTGTAGATCAAGCTAAAGCACGTGGGGCCATCGCTGAGTTTGGCGAGAAATACGAAAGCACTGTGCGTATGATTGATATGGGTGGAACACTCGATTTATGCGGTGGAACACATGTAGACAATACGGCCGAGATTGAACGGTTTGCCATTGCGCACATCGAGTCAAAAGGTTCAGGAATTTATCGGATTACAGGCTTAGCCAAAGACAAAGTGTATACGATCGGTTCGTTTATGAAAGGTCTTGAAGAAAATATTGAGCAACTCCATAATAAAGCAAATCACATTTTAGAATCAGCGAAAAAACAAGGGTTCTCACTGACCTTTGAACCCCCTAAACAAACGCCAATACGCGGATCGTATCGCGACATGATTAATCGTCGTCACGATGTTGAGACGTTGTCGCAAGCGGTGAAAAAACTCGAACGAGAGTTTAACGAAGCAAAAGAACGCGAAACGCTTAAAAATATACAAGACTATTTAAATGAGGCAATCAATGGTACAATAGTGTTGAAAACGACTTATGAAGATGCCAATATGGTCAAAGGTCTTGCCGATCGTCTTATGGAACAACTTGGCGAAGGGGTTGTATTTATTGCAAACAACAGTGGCGATAAACTGTTTTTTGTGGCTAAATCCAACACCGATGTACATGCTGGAAACTTAGTCAAAGAAGCCGCTGCACAAGCGGGTGGTTCAGGTGGCGGTCGCAAAGATTTCGCACAAGCAGGGGCCCGCAACATTGAGAAACTCGATGCAGTCATCGCTTATGTTAAACAGGTTTTAGCGTGAAAAAGCTCGGCTTAGATTTAGGCAACCGAACGCTCGGCATTGCGATTAGCGATGCGGAAGGACAGCTAGCAAGAGGGTTAGAAACCGTGCGTTTTGATACAGAAGACTATGAAAAACCTTTAAAGCGACTTGAAGCATTGTTAGCCAGTCATGCCATTGATGTAATTGTGTTAGGGCTCCCAAAAAACATGGACAACAGCTTAGGCGAACAAGCTGAAAAAGTCATGCAGTTTAAAGAACTGCTTACCACGCGATTCACCCAAACAATCATCTTGCAAGATGAGCGTCTTAGTACTAAGTTTGCCGAGCAGATTATGCGACTCGGCAACAAACAAAGAAAGAAACGCAAAGAAACCATCGATCAAGAAGCGGCAGCTGTTATTTTGCAAAGCTATCTTGATACAATAAAATAGGAGGCCAACCCCATGAATGAAAGAACATTACGCGTTGAAGATCCTGAAGGGAACGAAACAGATTACGAGATTATTTTTACGTACACCTCAGAAAGGTTCGAAAAGTCGTATGTCGTTTTCAAAGAACCTGGCGACTCTGAAGAACTGTTTGTGATGGAATACGTCGAGTCTTCGGAAACAGGTGGCGATTTGCGGCCGGTGGAATCTGACGAAGAATGGGATGAAATCGAAGCGGAACTTGAAGCGTTTTTCGACCAAGAGGATGAAGGCTGAACCATACTTGCATACAGTTCGCGCAAAGGAGACGGATGCTTTTTCCCTCTCTTTGCGTGCGCAAGCAGAAGCAGCCGATATTCCCATCATCGCTTATGATGGGTTATGTTTTTTACAACAAATTATTCTCATGCGGGGTGTCAATCGTATTCTTGAACTAGGCACTGCAATTGGTTATTCAGCCATTGGTATGGCCCGTGTGCGCCATGACTTAGAAATCGTGACGATTGAACGCGATGCCGAAAGACTTGATTCAGCACGTCAAAACATTGACGCGGCAGGATTTTCATCACGTATTACTGTGATTGAAGCCGACGCAAGAACCCTTGACCCAAATACCCTTAAAGGTCCTTTTGACATGATTTTTATTGATGCATCAAAGTCGCAAGGCATTCATTATTTTGAACGCTATGAATCATGCTTAGCACCGGGGGGGATCATCGTAACTGATAATGTCCTTTTTCATGGCTTCCATGAGATGACAATTCGCTCGCGAAACTTACGACAACTGACACAAAAAATCGACCGGTTTAACCGGTACTTATTGACGCGAAAAGATTACCATACAATGATTTATCCTGTCGGAGACGGGATGAGTGTCAGCATCCAATTGAGGTGACATCATGCAACTTGCAGTCACATTGCGTCACAGCGATCTCATCGGACCCTTCAGACGAAGTGGTGCCGATGTTTTTGTCGTTGGGATTGAAGGTTTAACCCATCGCTTTTCCCAGACCTTTTCACTTGAAGAAATCGCATCCTGTCAATCGAAAGTTCAAGCAGCCGGTGGCATTTTGTGGGTGGCGCTTAACGGATTATATCATCCTGATCAGTTGCCAGCGCTTGAGAAAGCGATAGATGTTCTAGCCAAGCACCCCCCAGAACGGATTTTATTTGCGGATACAGCAGTTTATATGTTTGCACAGTCTCGCGGACTTACGA
>SKGI01000023.1 GCA_007117555.1 Candidatus Izemoplasma sp.
ACCTTATTGAGAATCGCTCGATCAATACGTGCGGTGCCATTGATATGTCCTTGGAAACCTTCAAAGATGCGACGCGTCATTTCAGCATCTTCAAGCGCATCATGACGTTGATTATCGAGGCGATGACCATAAAGTTTATACGCGTTCGCAAGTCCAAGGTCATCCTTTAATCCAAAATAATTTTTATGTAATTTAAGTAAGTTGACAAACCGCGTCCGCTTCGGTAATCTTGGTAAGCCATTGATATCGGCTGCATCGCGTAAAGCAAGTGCATCATTCATGCCCCAAACAATGATCGCCGGTTGATAGGTCTTAATTAAATCGATGAAGTGTTGATGAAACTCAACATAAGAAATCCCATTATCGACATCTGTTTGCGTTAAATCGAGAAACTTCAATGTGCGCGGGGTCAGCTTACGATGACGCGTCGGTCGGATGAATGCTGCATACCGTTTTAATACAGTCCCTGCGGCATCGGTTAACACGTAACCTACTTGAATGACTTCTTGCACAAATGTCTTATCAACTTTATATGGATGCATACTCATTTCAAGGTCAAGAAACAATTTCATGTCCAGTTTATTAATGAAACGACCCGTTTGTTTTTGCACGTGTTGGTGACTAAAGAAAACAGTTCGTCCTCTCGGATGCACGCGGTGAATCTGATAAACACGCGTCAAACTGACGCGTAATTTGAGATGCAGCGGACGAAGGGTCCGAGTCGTTTTAATGTCTGCAATAATTGTATAACCAGGGACAAGAAACTTAAAAAATTGATTGAAAGCGCTCCGCTGCATCACGACATGCCAGCGTCGTTTACGGGTCGCAATCACCAGTTCACGTGACAGTTCGTCGACAGCTATAATTGTGCCTTGAATACGGTTCATCAGTTATCACCTGTTCTTAAACTCTTCTTCGAGTACAGTTTTTATTCGGACAGCTGTTTTTTCTGAAATCGACAGTGCTTTATACGCATCAAGTGGTGCGGCACGCATCGCTTCGATTGTCTTAAAGTGTGTCAACAATTTCTTTTTAGTAATGGGACCGACCCCTTCAATGTTATCAAGCACCGTTGCATAAACCCCTTTACTGCGCAGTGTTTTATGATAATCGATGGCAAAGCGATGTGCTTCTTCTTGCACGAAAGACAATAACGCAAACACTTTACCGTGACGATCTAGTTCAATTTCATTGTCTTCCGCATCAATTAAATGATGGGTTTTATGATCCGATCCTTTAACGAGTCCTGCAAGCGGCAGTGTGAGATCAAGATCAGCGAGAACCCCTTTTGCGGCATTGAGTTGATGGATACCACCATCCACAAGAATCAAATCCGGCCGAACAGTATCTTCTAACAACATTCGTTGATAGCGGCGATATAACACTTCTTTCATTTGATCGGTATCGCCACTTTGTTTACCGCTATGGTTTAGCTTATATTTACGATACGCTTGTTTATCTGGTTTACCGTTTGTAAAGACGACCATAGCACTAACTGGATGGGCGCCAGCAAAATGGGAGTTATCGAATGCTTCAATGCGATAAGGTGTTGGAATATTGAGCATTTCTGCGAGTTGATCAAGGGCACCGAATGTTTTTTCGGATTGTTGTGTCAGCCATTGGGTCTGTTCGGTCAAACTTTGACGCGCATTGGTTTCTGCTAAGTCAAGCAGTTTTCGTTTCGGGCCACGTTTAGGGACTTTGACTGTTGTATTAAATAAAGACTCTAACTCTTTTATCACAAGAGGCACATTGGTTAAGACTTCAGGTGGAATCGGATACGCTTGATAAAACTGCATTAAATAGTCGAGAACTGGTTGTTCAGAATCTAGATAATAATGAAACAATTGGCGGTCTCGGGCACTGATTTTACCATTGCGGATAAAGAAGATTTCAATCGCAACATGTTCCGCATCTTCAGCAACCGCAATTAAATCACGATCGCGTAAGTCATCGAGATTAACGGCTTGTTTGCGGGTCGTTGTTTCAATGGCTTCGATGGTTTTTTTATACTCTTGAGCACGTTCAAATGCTAAGTCCTCTGAAGCCGCAATCATTTTTTGTTTAAGCGTATCGACAACTTCTTTCGTCTCACCCTTAAGGAACCGACTAATTTCACGTTCAATTGCTGTATAGGTTGAGCGCTCAACTTTATGAATACATGGTGCAAGACATTGCTTAAGATAGTAGTAAAGACACGGTTCATTTGGCAGTTTATGACACTTTCTTAGTGGGTAAAGCCTATTTAAAATACGTAGTGTATCGCGTGCAGCTCGAACATCAGGATAAGGACCGTATAAGTGTTTATTTGTCTTATTCATCGGTCGCGTTACCCGTAGTTTAGGATGCCGCTCTTGTGTAATTTCAATATAAGGATATGATTTATCATCATTTAAAAGAACATTAAACCGCGGACGATACTTTTTGATTAAATCAATTTCAAGAATAAGCGCTTCAAGTTCTGTGTTCGTCACAATATACTCAAACGTGTGAATGGTTTGAATCAACTTAGTCGTTTTGAAATCATGAGAACCCGTGAAATAGGTTACCAAACGTTTTTTGAGGTTTTTCGCTTTCCCTACATAGATGACTTTTCCATGAACATCGAGCATTTGATAGGACCCGGGTGCTTCAGGTACACGTGAAAGCTTTTCTTTAATCATATCCGGTCTCCTTTCAATGGTGACTCACGTTCTATTATAGCATTTTTTTGCATCATGCTCGTAAAAAAATAAGGATGCCGCAGCATCCTTTATTCTTCGTCTTTTAAAACTTCTTTAAGACCACTTTCAATCCGGTTCCCTGTTTCAAGTGATGCATCGTACTTGAACAGTAGTTCAGGCATTTTCCGCATTTGCACATGACGTCCAAGTGCGCCACGAATAAAGGTCTTAGAGCGGTCAAGTGCTTTAGCAACCGCTTCTTTACGATCTTCTTGTAAGTTGGTGTAATAAATGGTGAGAAAGGACAAGTCGCTTGTCAGTTTTACGCCTGTAATGGTCACGAAATTGACAGCGGGATCTTTGACTTCTTCGCGTAGAATACGTGTTAGACTACGGATAATGGATGATTCGAGTCGTGCATGTTTACTCATTTTCTCTCAATCTCCTTCATAGTAGATGCTTCAATCACATCACCGACTTTAATGTCATTAAATTTCTCAACCATAATGCCACATTCAAAGCCTTGGCGTACTTCTTTGACATCGTCCTTGAAACGCTTGAGACTGGCAAGCTCGCCCTCATAGATGACGACACCTTCTCGCAAAACACGTACAAGTGCATCGCGTTTAATAAAGCCATCCGTGACATAACAGCCGCCGATGGTACCAACGCGTGAAATTTTGAATGTGTCACGCACTTCAGCTTGACCGGTTACCACTTCTTTAAATTCTGGATCAAGCATACCTTTAAGGGCTTTTTCAATGTCTTCAAGTGCTTTGTAGATGATGTTATAAAGGCGAATATCAACGCCTTTTTCTTGAGCTATGTCACGTACAGCAGCCGCCGGGCGAACATTGAATCCTAAAATGACCGCACCACTTGCTAGAGCTAAGCTCACATCTGTTTCAGTAATTGTGCCTACGCTAGAACGGATGATTTGAATATTGGCGCCTTCAACTTCAATGTTTTCAAGCGATGACTTTAATGCTTCTATCGAACCATGGGTGTCGCCTTTAATGATGATATTTAATTGTTTCATATCACCTTCTTGCGCATTCGCAAACATTTCATCGAGGCTCATTGCCTTTGAAACACCCAGTTCTTCACGCCATGTTTTGTGGGTGCGCTGTTCAGAAACTTGACGGGCTTCACGTTCTTCTTTAAAGACCATGAATGGGTCGCCCGCTTGTGGCACGTCAGAAAGTCCTGTAATGACAACCGCTGAAGAAGGCGGCGCTTCTTTAAGTCGCTTCCCAAGGTCATCGGTCATCGTACGTACTTTACCGAATGTATCGCCTACAACGATGACATCACCTGTACGAAGTGTACCGTTTTGAACGAGTAGTGTCGCGATGGGGCCTTGACCTTTGTCAAGTTCCGCTTCAATCACGGTACCGATTGCAGATCGCTTTGGATTCGCCGTGAAACTTTCAACTTCGGCAGTGAGTAAAATCATTTCAAGTAGCTCATCCACGCCAGCACCTGTTAATGCAGAAAGTTCGACAAATACAGTTTGACCGCCCCAATCTTCAGCTAAAAGATTAAACTCAGTAAGTTCTTGTTTAACTTTTTCTGGGTTAGCACCAGGTCGGTCCATTTTGTTGACCGCAACAATAATTGGGCAACCAGCTGCTTTAGCATGGTCAATGGCTTCTTTTGTTTGCGGCATCACACCATCATCGGCCGCAACAACTAAAATCGTGACATCCGTAATCGATGCCCCACGTGCACGCATTTCAGTAAATGCTGCATGGCCTGGTGTGTCGATGAACGTAATGGCTTTACCATTTTTGCGGTACTGATAGGCACCGATGTGTTGGGTAATACCGCCTGCTTCACCTTCGGTGACACGGGCATTACGAATGGTATCAAGCAACGTCGTTTTACCATGGTCAACATGACCCATAATAGTGACTACTGGTGGGCGTTCGACCAAATCTTCATCTTTATCTTCAATCACAAATTCGTCAAACCGAGTTGGATCGGTGACGACCTCATCAACGACTTCTTTGTCGTATTCAAGTGCAATCATTTCGACAGTTTCACGTTCGAGCACTTGGTTTTGCCCAGCCATGATACCTAATGCCATCGCTTTCTTGATAATTTCAGCGACTGGACGGGCAAGCTGTTCAGACAGTTCAAGAACAGTCAAGGTGCTTGAATATGTTACGACAGGCGCTGCTTGAGGTTTAGGTTTCACAGGTGTTGATTTTCTCTGTTTTCTGTTACGTTGGTTTTTGACGGGTCTAGTTGGTTTTTTCGCCATCAAAATCACCTCTTTCTCTAAGTTTCTTCAGTATTTCTTTAAAGCTTCGACAAAGCCGGCATCGATGATTGCTACGGCTTTACGATTCGTTTTGCCAATCGCTTTAGAGAGCGTGTCTGTATCAAACTCATCGATGAGCAAGACATCCGCACGATGTGTTTTATCATGGAGCTTTTTTTGAATATTGTCACCGGCGTCACTGGCTAAAAATACGACCGTCGGTTGGTTGCGCTTCAAAGCTTCAAGCACTTGGCCTTCACCGTCAATTGTGCAACGAGCACGACGGGCAAGTCCAAGTAAACCAAGTCTCGCATCAACTTTCATCTTCGATTAGTTGACGAATTGCTTCATAAACCGTTGAATCAATCGTCGTTTCTAAATGGCGCTCAAGACGCTTGGTTTTTATCGCTTTCTCAAGAACGGACAAGGACTTTTTGAGATACGCGCCCCGGCCATTTTGTTTGCCTGTTGGATCGACAAACACATCACCCTGATTGTTTTTGACAATGCGGATTAATTCTTTCTTAGGGTGTTGCTCTTGGGTGACGACACATTTACGTAACGGTTCTTTACGTATCTTGGCCATGGTCACTATCTATGTCAATCCGCCGATAATTGATGCCAAGTTCTTTCGCATCACTAATTGACTTGATGTCAATTTTCCAACCGCTCGATTGGGCGGCTAGGCGCACATTTTGTCCTTTTGTACCGATGGCACTCGTAAAATCCTTGTCCTTAACAATCACCACGGCACTTTTTTGTTTTTTATTCGGATTAATCGCAACGATCTTAGCAGGTTCAAGCGCATTTTTAATCAGATCTGCAGGCTCTTTAGACCACTCATATATATCGACGCGTTCACCTTGCAACGCTTCTAATACTTCGTTAATCCGTTGACCTTTGTAGCCAACAACTGCCCCAACTGGATCGACGTGTTCATCGTGGGAGTATACCGCGACTTTACTACGATCACCCGGGTCACGAGCAAGGCCCATAATTTCCACTGTTCCGTCGGCAATTTCTGGCGTCACTTGTTCAATGAGCCGTTTCACAAGATTTTTATCATTTCGTGAAACGAATACTTTAGGCCCTTTGGTAGTCATCTCCACCTTGGTGATGTAGACTTTTAATTTTGCATCGATGCGGGCATCGTCTGTGCGCAACAACTCTTTGCGCGGCAAACTGGTTTCTAAATTATGCCCTAAGTCAAGTGTCACAAAATCACGATTGATAGCGGCGATGGTTGTATTGATCATTTCGTTTTCACGGGCTTTGAAAATCTCATAGATTTTTTCACGCTCTAAGTTTTTGAGTCCCTGTGTCAACATTTGTTTAACGCTGACTGCAGCAATGCGACCAAAGTCTTTCAGTTTAACTTCTCGGGTTAAAATTTCGCCAACCTTGATTGTCTTCTTCTCTAGTCTCGCATCCTTGAGGGCAATTTCACCTTTCTCAGGATTTTCTTTAACGACGAGTAAGTCTTCAAACGCACGAATCGTTTCTTTTTCCACTGAAAATTCAATGCGGACATTTTCGCTGTAATCTTCTTTTTTCATAGCGTTTTGAATTCCGCGTTCCATGACCTCAAGAACTTTATCCTTTTCTAGGTTACGCGACTGGGCAATCATATCGAGTGCCGCAAAGAAATCTTTACTTTTCATGTGTGTCCTCCTATAACTTCACAGCTAGCCGAATGAGGGTCACTTCGGCTAGTAAAATCATTACTTTTTGCCGGTTCGTACTTAATAGCGTTAATCGCTCTTCATCTAAAGATAGTAACGTACCTTCATGTTGTTGATCGAATGTTTCAAGGTAAATAGTTTTGCCGACAGCACGACGGATTTCATCGTGGTTTCTCAAAGGACGTTCTGCACCGGCTGATGTCACTTCAAGACTATAGCTTTCAGCGATTGGGTCGGTTTCGTCAAGATAATTGGATACCGCTTCTGAAACCTTTACACAATCATCAATATCAATCCCTGATTCATGATCGATCAAAACACTGAGTACAGGTCCTTCTTCGCGCTTTTCATAGACGATGTCGTACAGTTCAAAGCCTAGCGCCTCAACAAGCTTTCGAATTGGCGGGGTAAGTTTTTCCATCAGGCAACCTCCGAGTTTTCATTAAAAAGAGTGGGGCTCGACCCACTCCTCAACATTATGCTGCAATAATTTTATCATAAACGGCTTATTAATGCAAGTATTTTATGGCTCAATCCCCTTTAAAGATGGGCTGTCCGGCAAGGGCATGCATGATAATGCCACCTGCGACACTGACGTTTAAACTTTCAAAGCCATCCATCGGGATGGTAATTTCTTTATCCGCAAGCTGTAGCGCTTCAGAACTTAATCCTTGTCCTTCATGGCCAAGCATGAGGCAAACCGACCTGTTTGGACGCATTGTTTGAGTTTGTGTCGTTCTTGGTACTGCCGCATAAAGCACATGGTCTGGGAACTTGGTTTTAAATGTCGCAATGTCAAAATAGTTGACTGATAGATGAAAGAGGGCACCTTGTGTTGCACGCAATACTTTGGGGTTAAACAAGTCAACACACTCCGATGCGACGAGCGATGTAAAACCAAAAGCTACGGCACTTCGAATCAAAGCACCCATGTTCCCAGGGTCTTGAATCCGCTCAAGAAATAAAACACGCTTCCTTATGTCCGTTGGCAAAACCGTTTTGCACACACCAATAATGGCTGGGATGGTTTTTGCTTGGGTTATTTTTTTCATCACGTGTTCACTTAATAAGACCGCATCGGGATAAGCGGATTCAGCTTTCAAAGCATAGACTTGTTCAAGCAACCCGAACTCTTTTGCAGTTTGCACGAGATGATATCCTTCAACGATACATTGATCCTGACGATCGCGATATTTTTTCATTTGTAGTTTTGCGAGTTCTTTAACACG
>SKGI01000096.1 GCA_007117555.1 Candidatus Izemoplasma sp.
CAAACACATAATACTTGTCTTCAACTCGGACTAATAAATAATCTAAACCTTCATTGACCGCAACGGCAAGATTAGCAGGAATGGTCCAAGGTGTGGTCGTCCAAATCAAAAAAGAAAATGGCTGTTCAAAAGGTCCGCGCTCAACCGCTTCTAACGCGACATAGATCGAAGGGGACTTTTTATCATGATATTCGATTTCAGCTTCCGCTAAAGCCGTCTCACTTGAGGGCGACCAAAAGACCGGTTTGAGTCCTTTAAAGATTAACCCTTTTTCAACCATCTTCGCAAAAACTCGTAACTGACTCGCTTCGTATTGTTTATCGAGTGTTACATACGGCGTGTCCCATTCACCTAATACACCTAGACGTTTAAACTGTGTTTTTTGAATCTCAATTTGGCGTAAGGCATAATCGGCACACTTTTCTCGAAATTGAGCAAGCGTTAACGTTTTGCGATCGACTTTTTCTTTATTCGTTAAAGCGGACTCAATCGGTAAGCCATGGGTGTCCCAACCAGGAACATAACGCGCATACTGTCCACGCATATTCTTTTCTCGGACAATAATATCTTTAAGCACTTTGTTTAAAGCATGCCCAATATGAATATCACCATTGGCATAGGGTGGTCCATCATGTAAGGTGTACGGTGTGTTGTCTTTGTTCAAGGCTAAGCGTGCTTCATAAATCGCTTCATTTGTCCACTTAGCTTGCCAAGCTGGTTCGTTTTTGCCGAGATTGCCGCGCATAGGAAAATCTGTCTTCGGCATCAGCAACGTCTCTTTATAATCTTTCATTGTGCTCCTCCTTCAGTGCACTAAGCACCTATAAAAATAAAAAACGCCCTTTTAAAAGGACGAATGGAATCCGCGGTACCACCTTTGTTTCGGCCTTAGCCGACACTTTAAACCCGTAACGTGGGAAACGGAACACCCTACATATCGGATGTTCGTCTCAGCGGGGATATCTTTAAAACCATTGTACGGTGTTTCAGCACTTCACCGCTCTCTGTAACAAATGGGTCTTTAAAGACGTGTCCGCTTCAATGACTTTATATCATTATACCAAAACTCAAACAATTATCAACCGTTTAATACTTACTTTGCGTATCGAGAAAAAATAAGGTGTTTCCCTCCACGCGATTGAACGGCTGCACGAGTGCCTCATCTACTTTTTCATACTTTAACAAAAGATAGAGTAAGCACGTTCTTAAAAATTCATTCGCTTCTTCGAGTTCATGCACAAGCGCATGGGTATCAAGGGGATCACTTTCAAGCAAGTCTTTCGCTCGACGAATCATGTAGTAAACTGAATACGGGTTTTCACGAACATATTGTTGCGATGGCCCTTTCAACCGTTCGATATCCCCTTCAAGACGTTCAAGGGCGGCATCTAAACGCGGTAAGTCATATTGGAAAAGGGCCAACAAAGCTTCAATAATCAAATGAGAAAAGCGCATTGAACCTTGGCTTTCAGCCATTTCGCCGAAAGATTCTTTAAAAGCTGCATACTCCGCTTCCGCCTTCTCAAAGTCACCGGTGAATACATACGCCATAATAACATTTTGCCATTTGACACCGGTGAATATTTTTCGCGCACGTGAACCACTTTTATAAAGTGCTTGCACATGCTCAAGATAACTTTCAGCATCACAGTAAATAAATAAAAGTTGATGCACGTGCTGATAAGCACGATTTGCGACCCGTTTCATCAAAATATTCAACGTTAATATAAATACAGCAGACAGTAATAAAATGGTAAATAAATCCACTTCAAAGACAACGACTAGCACGAGTGTTATGGCAAACAAAATACCCATACCTACACCAAAAATTATCCGGTTCATCTTAAAATCAAAAATCATCGTAACACCCCTAGTACTGAAAAATTATAATGATTGGATAAACTGCCCAAACGCATTGAGCCCGAAACTGTATAGCATGAAGCCAACAATTGGCGTAAAATCGAAGGCACCAATCACAATGATACCTCGAAATAAGCGCATGTATGGATTCGCCAAAACATGTAGAAGATAGTAAAAGCGGGTCTGCTTAATATCAGGGACCCAGCTAAGCAATACATACGCTATGAGCACAAAGAAGTAAATTTGTAGCACATAGTATAAGGCAGTCAGAGCATAAATTAAAAAGACCATCAAAAAACACCTCAATACTTATTCTTTATACTTAGCGATAAATGCCCGCAGCGTTTTGTCTTTCATGTCAGGTTTTGTCGCAAAGGCGAAGATGCGTTCCCGAAGCACTTCAACCTCACCATCTAGTGCATACATCACACCACTTAAGAAGACAATCACACGGTTGCTTTCAACCAAATCGTATGATTCAAAATTAACAATGAGTGGTTGACGCAAAAGCAACTTGTCCGCTAAATGAAATACATTAATATCATCAGACATCTTGATGAAAGCTGTCCGCGCGTAAGCTGTTTTATCTTTTCGTCCCATACGAATCCCCCGCTAACAATATACGACCTAATCTTAACACGGTTGTACCGAGTTCCAAAGCAATATGATAATCCTGTGTCATGCCCATCGATAAGCCTTTCACATCCGGATAATCGACACAAAGTGTATCTCTTAAAGTACGTAAAGTCTCAAACTGTTCACGGATGACTTTCAGATCATCCGTATCGGCGGCCATGCCCATTAAACCAACAATCTTCAAATGTTTAAAATCCGCGACCTGTTTGACAAAATCATAGGTTTCACCCGGTGCTAAACCATGTTTTTGGGGCTCATTTGAAATATTCACCTGGACATAACACGGTAACACACCTTCACGATGTGATTCAATCGCTTTCGCTAACTTTAACCGATCTAAAGCATGTAAGACATCAATTTCTTGAATCACCTTGCGCACCTTCTTCGTTTGCAGTGTCCCGATATAATGCCAACGAAGCGGACGATCATGAAACCAAGCTTTTTTTTCTAACAAAGCTTCTGCTCGGTTTTCACCATAATCTAAAATACCGGCCTCAATAAACGGTTCGAAGGCCTCTCTTTTAGTCAAATATTTACTTGCCATCACAACGGTGACATCGGGATGGTTGGTTCTAAGCCAATTAAGTAGTGCTCTATTCACGGCGATGCCTCCTGTTGATGTAGGTAAAGATGGCCGTCATAATCAGCAACAGACTGCCAAGCAACCATTGCCACATGATGGGCACATCGTCTTCAAACCCCCACATAACCACTACGGCAATAAACACAGCGATGACATAGATAGCATTATATACATTACGCATGTGACGCCCCCCCTTACCATCATATCATAAAAAAAGAAAGTATGCGTGACATACTTTCTTCAAATCATCATTTAAAGCGTGATTTTAACCACGAAGGAATGCTTGTCTTACCGTTATCCTCTTCCGAATCGGTTGGATTTGGCTGTGCTTGTGTCTTCTTTTTTCCTCGTTTTTTCTTTTTTTCCTTCTTTTTCTTTTTTGCATTATTTTTGGGGGGAATGGGTTCATCGTCATCATCAAGGTCCGGGGCATCACTTGGTCGAACATAATCATCCGTTCCAAGCTTATCAAGTTCAATTTTCCGATTTTCATCAAAACCAGCCGCAATAACTGTGACAATGACTTCTTCACCTAAATCTTGATTGATGGTTGTCCCGTAAATGACATTGATTTCTGTCTCACTCGCAGCTTGAATGGCTTCAATGGCTTCGGTCACTTCCCAAAGAGCAATTTGGGGGCCACTCGTGACATTGACAATCGCATCGGTTGCGCCATCGATGTTCGCATCAAGCAGCGGTGAATGAATCGCTTTTTTTGCGGCTTCAACGGCGCGGTTTTCCCCTTCAGCAATCCCGATGCCCATCAAAGCAGTCCCTTTGTCTTTCATCACCGTTTTTACATCGGCAAAATCTAAGTTAATTAATCCCGGTACTGTGATGACTTCCGCAATCCCTTGCACACCTTGTCGCAAGACGTTATCCGCTTCTCTAAAGGCTTCTAGCATTGAGGTATTCCGATCGGTCACATATAATAACCGGTCATTTGGAACAATGATGAGTGTATCAACATACGGTTTTAAGGCATCAAGACCTTCTAACGCTGTCGCAACGCGTCGTCTGCCTTCAAACTTGAACGGCTTGGTCACAATCCCAACCGTTAAGCAACCTTGTTCGCGAGCAATTTTCGCAATAACAGGGGCTGCACCAGTCCCTGTGCCTCCACCCATACCTGCCGTAATAAACACCATATCGGTATTTTGCAAAAGCTCCCGCAACTCATCTTCTGATTCAATCGCTGCACGACGGCCGATTTCTGGATCGGCACCGGCACCGAGTCCTCGGGTGAGTAACTTACCAATCTGTAAGCGAAGAGCCGCTTTAGATTGTCTTAAAACTTGTGCATCGGTATTGATCGCAACAAAATCAACACCTTGCACTTCGTTTTCAATCATACGGTTGACTGCGTTACCGCCGCCACCGCCGACACCAATCACTTTTATTGAAGGTTTTTGACTGAAATGGTCGTTTTGTTCAAACATACTATGACCTCCATTGAGTCTTTAGAACCATTATAACGTATTTGTGAAAATAATTAAACCACATTTCGTCATTAGTTATCATAGAAGCGTTCAAAAAACTGCGACTTGAAGTCTAGTAATCGGTCATCCGCAATGGCCGCTCTAATATCCGCCATCAGCGTCTTTAAGAAAAATAAGTTATGCATGCTAATCAAACGGGCTCCAAGTGTTTCTTGCGCTTTGAAAAGATGACGCAAATAACTTCTCGTATACGTTTGACATACCGGACATGAACAGTCTGCATCAAGCGGTGCCAACGCTTCAGCATACCGTTGACTTTTTATACTGATGCGCCCGTTTGTGGTATACGCAGCACCATGACGGGCCATCCTCGTCGGATTGACGCAATCGAACATATCCATGCCACGGATGACGCTTTCAAGTAAATCATCGGGGGTGCCTACACCCATAAGATAATGCGGTTGGTCAATAGGTAAATGCGGGGCAAGTTCTGATAATACTTGATACATATCTTGTTTACTTTCACCGACACTCAACCCACCAATCGCAATGCCGTCAAAGCCGATCGCCATAAGCTTTTCAAGTCCGCGCTTACGTAAATCCGCATAAGGACCGCCTTGGACAATACCAAACAGTGCCTGATCACACCTTGCATGGGCGACTTTGCCTCGTTCCGCCCAACGCAACGTTCGCTCAAGGGATGCTTCATGGTAACGGCGATCCGCATCAAAAGGCGGGCACTCATCAAAACTCATCATAATATCAGCACCCAGTGCGTGTTGAATGGCAATGCTTTTCTCAGGGGATAAAAAGAGTGGTGCACCACTCTTATGATGGCGAAATGAAACACCCTCTTCAGTAATCGTCCGCATCGCACTTAAGCTAAACACTTGATAACCACCCGAATCAGTAAGCAACGCACCGGGATGATTCATAAAGCGATGCAAGCCACCATGTTTCGCAACGACCGCTTCACCTGGCTGTAACCAAAGGTGATACGTATTACCTAAAATCAAGCCTTCGCTAACACGCATGACTTCGTCTTTATCCAGCGTCTTCACGGTCGCTTGGGTGCCTACAGGCATAAAAAGCGGTGTCTCGTAATCACCGCGTGGGGTATGTAGGACACCGAGTCGAGCACCGCTTTGACGACACACATGTTTCAATGTAAACGTTACAGCCATCTCATCACTTCTTTTCTAAATTTCTAAAGGCATTCGATACCATTAAATTAATACGATTGAGTTGATTGATTTTTGACGCGCTTGTATCAAAGTCAATCGCAACGATGTTACTTTCTGGAAAGTGCTTTTTCAGTTTTTTAAACATGCCTTTTCCCGCAATATGATTGGGTAAACAACCAAAAGGTTGGGTGCAAACAATGTTTGGCGCACCGTGGTGGATGAGGTCGATCATTTCCGCTGTCAATAGCCAGCCTTCACCAATATGCGTGCCTACATCAATAATACCATCGACTAATTGTTTCAACGCTTTATACGAGATGCCAGGCGCAAACCCATAACGTTTAAGTAAGGTGCGCACCTTGCGGCGGCGCCATTCAACATACCGAACTAACAGACGCAACGTAATCTTCTCAAACCGCGGCCCCCCATAACGGGCGATGTCGTGGGCACGAGAATCAAAACTGTACAAGAAAAAATCATACAGTGGTGGGGTGATCACTTCACACCCTTCTTTTTCAAGGGTCGCTTCAAGGTGGTTGTTGCCAAGCGGTGAATACTTGACATATATTTCACCGACAATTCCAACTTTAGGTTTGATCAATGTGCGATCGACAGAAACCCCTGCAAATGCTTTGACAATGCGCTTTGACATGCGTTTATGGCGACGCCATGTAATAAACCGCCGGTGTTGAAAATACTGTTCTAACCACCGTTTAACCTGTTCGTGCACTTGATCGGTCGCACCCACTTGCTTTTCATAAGGTCTCGTTTGATTGATCACTGTCATCACCAAATCACCAAAAAGCATAGCGTCATGTACTTTATGCAATAGTCTTGGTGTTAACCGAAAACCAGGATTTTTTTCAAGACCGCCTGCGTTAAGCGAAATAACGGGTACATGAGGAAAGCCCGCTTTGATGAGCGCTTTACGCAGTAAGGCAATATAGTTACTCGCACGACAGCCCCCACCAGTTTGAGTAATGATTAAAGCGACTTTATCATCTTTAAGTTCACGTTTTTTGATGGCATCGATGAACTGACCGATGACGAGCATCGCTGGGACACAAATATCATTATGAGCATATTTCATCCCTTCATGAATCAAGTCATAGTCGGTGGTCTTTAGCAACTCCGCTTGATACCCTTCACTCGTAAAAGCATCGACGACAAAATCAAAGTGATACGGGGCCATTTGGGGCACTAAAATCGTATACTCTTCACGCATCTCAGCTGTAAAGACAAGACGCTCATTTTCATAGAGAAGTTCAGCCAAGGTCCACCCTCCTCATCGTCGACAATAAACTGCGCAAACGGATGTTAACTGCGCCTAAGTTAGAAATCTCATCGATTTTAATTTGCGTGTACAATTTATGATTCGCTTCTAAAATATCTTTCACTTCATCCGCTGTAATCGCATCGAGACCACAACCAAAAGAAACGAGTTGCACTAAATTGATATTTTCTTGATCCGCAATATAACGCGCTACATCGTATAAGCGTGTATGATACGTCCATTGATTGAGCACATTGACTGAAGGTTGATCCGCAAGATGATTGAGTGCATCTTCACTCACAACGACCACATTCATTGACCGAATCATCTTCGGAATACCATGATTCACTTCAGGATCAACATGATAAGGCCTTCCCGCTAATACAATGACGGGCAACCGTTCAGTTTGCGCATAAGCAAGCGCACGTTCCCCTTCTTTTTGTACCGCTGCACGGAAATCATGATAGGCAGTCATCCCAGCTTCAAACGCACGTCCATATAAAGATTTAGGCGCCGATACATGTTCTTTGAGCATCGCATAAGCAGCCTCGACAAACTTCTTTTTGTCGCTTAATGTTAAATACGGTTGGACAAATTTTTTCATATCAAGATGATCCATATTCGCTTCAATAACTTCGGGGTAATGGGCGACAATCGGACAATTATAGTGGTTGTGTGCATACGTTTTTTCTAAGAAGTTGAATGCGATATTGG
>SKGI01000035.1 GCA_007117555.1 Candidatus Izemoplasma sp.
AATTTAGCTTGAAAGAAATCAGGTAGGGGTGCTGAAAAGACAAGGCTCTCCCCGGTCTTAGGATGGTTAAATCCTAGTGTGCTAGCATGTAAAAACTGGCCATGTTCCGTATCAGTTCGCCGTTGCCCATACTTTGGATCGCCATAAATAGGATAGCCAATATAGCGCATGTGCACGCGAATTTGATGCGTGCGCCCTGATTCAAGACGGCAACGCACAAACGTATGCGCCGGAAACCGTTCAATCACTTCAAAATGCGTGACGCTTGGTCGACCGTTTGCCACGACCGCCATATTTTGACGGTGCTTTTTGTCCCGTCCAATCGGTGCATCAATCCGGCCTCGATCATGGGCGATCACACCATCAACTAACGTCACATATTCACGCGTCATCTTATGATCTTTCAATGATTTTTGCAAGTGTCTAAGCGCTTCAGTTGTTTTTGCGACAACAAGTAGTCCACTCGTCTCTTTATCAATCCGGTGCACAATCCCTGGTCGAAGCACATCTTCTTCAGCCAATTGATCGGCTTGTGCTAACAAGCCGTGTACTAACGTCACTTCTTTTTGTGTCGCCGAAGGATGGACCGTCAATCCAGAAGGTTTATTCACAACAATGAGCGTCTCATCTTCATAAATAAACTCAAGACCAAGATGGACTGGCTCAACATCCAGTGGCTCGACTTCAGGGCAGAAAACTTCAATGCGCTCACCCCCAAAAACCGTTTGGCTTGCTTTTACTTTTTCACCAGCCATTTGAACTTCTCCCGCATCAAAGCGTTGTTTGAGATAAGTACGAGACCACGATGGATGGCTTTCACTCAATGCTTTGTCAAGGCGTTTACCGCGATGTGTTTCAGCTATCTCTACGGTGATTTTCTTCATCTATAGCCTCCAAATTATCTGACTTCTGCACCGGTTCATGCGTGGCTTTCCCATCTAAAAACAGCATGTGAAAGGCAAATGAAAACATCCCGATCGTCAAGGCAATATCGGCGACATTAAACACAGGAAAATTGTAGCTAAAAATATAGACATCAATAAAATCGACGACAAACCCTTGCCGGATACGATCAATAAAATTACCGATCGCCCCGCCTGTCAGGAGCGTTAGCCCGATGGCATAAAAGAAATGGCGCCGAAAGTTTAAATCTTTGGCTAAATAAACAAATACCCCAAGTGCAAGTACCGTTATTACAACAAAAAAGGTCAGTTGTCCTGAAAAGACCCCCCAAGCAGCGCCTGCATTGCGGTGATGGGTCAAGTAAAGAAATCCTGATATAATCGGATATTTGCTTGTTGCAGCGCCTTGAAATGGGATGGCCCACTCAACAACAAACTTCGTAACTTGATCGAGTACAATGATTATTATCACAAGGGCCAGTGCCCAAACATGGTCTTTTTTCATACGTTCAGCTCCTAGATGAAAGTCGGGGTGATAAGAAGAATGAGTATGGTGCCAACTACAAACAGCATACTTGCTAAAACAATGCCCACACTCAAAGCAATTTCAATCGGGCGCAATTGGCTATTAGGCCGATAGTTTTTCAATGTCACACCATATAGATACATAGCAAAAAACATCGCCGCAACCAAAAGCAAATTGATGATAAACAAGTAAAGATACACAAATCGTACATAAAGCAGCAACAAGTTCACGCATAACATTACAAACGGGGCCACTGCAATCAAAGCGAGGATGATACCAAATGGAACCGCTCTTAAATGATGCGAAAACAAGAAATCATGGCGAAGCTGGTTGAGCACGCGTCTAAACATCTTCATCACCAGCTTCGAGTTCTAGTAAATAAGTCACCGCTTCAAGCCAACTTGAGACGCCGACTAAACGCATTGATGTGTCAAGTGTCTCCATCGTACGTAAAGCCACTTGGTAGTTGTCGTTAACATTACTGTCATTTAACCTTGGTACAAACAAAATATCAACGCCCACCCTGTGGGCTGTGATAACTTTTTGCTTGACACCGCCAATCGCACCAACTGAACCATCAAGTCGAATGGTGCCTGTTCCAGCGACCTTTAAGCCTTCTGTTATATCATGTTCAGTTAACACATTATACATATGAAGAAACTGCATAATGCCACCACTTGGTCCACCGACAAAAGTCGGCTTAACTTCATAAGGCATTTCAACTGAAACAAGATGATAATACGTACTCAAACTAAGTCCGAATCGACAGTGCCCGTTCACTTCTTGCTTAAGTATCTCAAAATCTTGCTCAGTTCCATCGGCATTACGCACTGTAAAGGTATGCGTTTCACCACATGCCGCGTCTGCGGCCGCTTGCAACACTTGATCATTACCATTGACCCTGACAACATGATCACCAAGATCAATCTCTGGCGTGCTCTCAATATAATCATAGATGAGTGTCACCCGTTGTTGAATTTCATATTCAACACCAATGTCAAGCGCTTGATAAGCGGTAATAATCGCCGCATTCCAAGCATTATCACGCGCAAGCTGACCTGAACGCCAATTGACTGTATCACTAATACCGCGTCGTGATTCTGGTAAAATATTGTAATCAATCGCATCATCAAAATAGCTGACCATCAACTGAAAAAAAGTAGGTCTGTCAATGGCCATCACATAGATTGTATGAAAACTGCCTTCAGTATCATACATGGTATCAAAAACAACTTGATCGCTGACGCGCTCTAATCCACCAGGTGTCACCAACGAAAAATCTATCCGATACGTAAACAAAAAAACTGCCACACCATAAGGCACTGTGCATAACAGTAAAAACCATTTGATCCGCTTAAGCAGTTCAAGCATGTTCAAGCACCACACGAACTGCAGGCATTTGGCGTAACGAGACGCCTGCATCTTGCAACATGCGCATACTTGCCTTAACACTTTCTTCTTCTTGATATTTATTCGCTGCATAGACAATTTCACGAATGCCGCTTTGAATGATCAGTTTGGCACATTCATGACATGGAAAAAGCGTCACATAAAGTGTCGCATCGTCAAGACTTACCGTACTATTTAAAATAGCATTCGGTTCAGCATGGACAACATATGGGTATTTCGTATTAAGAAAGTTTCCTTCACTTTCCCAAGGATAGTCGTCATCACTTAAACCGATTGGAAACCCATTATAGCCAATACCAACGATTCTTTTTTTCTGATTTACGATACAGGCACCCACTTGTGTATTAGGATCTTTACTGCGCATCGCACTCAATTCTGCGACCCCCATGAAGTAAGCATCCCATTCGATATAATCTTTCCTTTTCATAGTGGCCCCCCTTACTTGATGCGATGCACGCTTGACAAATTGACATGACAATAGCCATTTTTGTTTTTATCAAGATAGTCTTGATGATACGTTTCGGCTGGGTAAAATGTCGATGTTTGCTTCACATCGACATGCAACTTTTTAGGATATTTTTGTGCAAGACTTGCTAAGTAAGCATCAATATCTTTTTGGTCTTCAGAAGAGAAGTTATAAAGACCTGTTCGATATTGTACGCCGATATCAGGCCCTTGGCGGTTTTTCAAGGTTGGGTCAGCGATGTTGAATAAATGATCAAGCAACGTTTGCAGTGACACAACATTTTCATCATATTCAATCCAAACCGCTTCTGCATGACCCGCTCCAGAACATACTTCTTCATAGGTTGGGTACGGTTTGCGACCATCGATATAACCGACTTCAGTATCCAAAACCCCTTGAACTAATTTAAAATAGGCTTCTACACCCCAAAAACAGCCGCCTGCAACTACGATAGATTTCATAATATCACACCTTTAATAAAGTTTTGACAATATAACTTGCCGCAAGCAACCCCGCAGCCGCTGGTACAAACATAGTCGATGCAGGCACACGGACACCGGGTTCCTTGTGAGGTGGTTCTTTTGAAAACACACACGGAATATTTGTTAAGGATATGGCTTCTATTTTTAGCGCTTCACGCAGGTATCTTGCAAGTGGGTCATACTGCGTCTTATCCAAAGTCGTAATCGAAAGTGCCTCGGGCGAAACGCGGTTCCCCATGCCAGTCGATGTCAAGACAGGAATACCTCGTGATAAACATTGTTTGATAATATCAACTTTCCAAGTTAGCCGATCAATCGCCTCAAAAACAAAGTCAATAGATTGATTATTAAAAAACTGTTCCCGCGTTGAGGCATCATAATATATAGCATGGCTATCCACATGAATGTCTGAACGAATATCTTTGCAACGTGCAGCCATAATCTCTACCTTATACTGCGCTAAAGTACTTTGCAAAGCTACAATTTGCCTATTTAGATTAGACGGTGCGACAACATCGCCATCGACAATAATCAAGCGGCCAACACCACTACGCGCCAGCGCTTCAATTGCATACGAACCGACACCACCACAGCCGAAAATCAAGACAGTCGCTTGTTGCAAGCGTTGCATACCTTCCGAACCAAATAGCGGTTTTAAGCGATCGGACCACTGTTCTTTAGCGGACATCAAATAACCTTACATGATAAATGCGGTGTCCTAAAATCGTCATCAAACTATAATTGATGACGAATAAAGCGAGAATTAAATGCGGAATCCAATCGTTTGAAACAGCAAGTGCTTCGGTTAAAAACATCACCGTGCCTAATATACCGACACCACTCATTAGTAAAGCCGCCGCAAATTCCTTACGGTATTGTGCAGCAATATGTCGACTTTTATGGCGATAACTCCCTAATAAATAGGCAGTCCAAAACACACCAATCATAAGCCACCCCATCCAAGGACCAAAAGTACGAATCCACGGATGCGCAAGTGGGCCTTCGATAGTTTGAATCAACGCAAACAAAGCGGGCGCACTCCAAAACATAAAAATAATCGCTGTCGTCAGTGTTGCATGAAAATAAGAGATAGTCCTGTTCATGGAGACTGCCCTCTTTCAACGAGAGATTCTCCGCTATCTATAAGCGTTTTACGGTCGTGATAGAAACCATAAAGGACGCGCACTGTTGCCGCAATCGGACTCGCAAATATGATACCAAGCAAACCGAATAGACTGCCAAAGAATAAAATGGAGATGATAATGATGAGCGGATGTAAATCCAGTTGTCGCCCCATAATAATGGGTTGAAAGACATTGCCCTCAACAAACTGCAAAAAGACATTGATCCCAATGATGAGCAAAGGCGTTGGACCGACATCACGTGTAATGTAAGCGTAAGTCGCAATAGGAATCATAGCGATTAAAACACCAAAGTAAGGAACGACATTCGCAAGACCCACCAAAATCCCAAAAATGAGAAAGTATTCTAATCCGATAAGACGATAGCTAAGCGTTGCAACTAAACCAATGGCAACCATTAGAAAAATCTGACCGCGAATGTATGCCCCAACCGTATGACTTAAGTGATCACTTAATTCTCGCCCCATGTTTTTATAACGTTTTGGAACTAAGGTCGTTAGTACATGATTGACACGCTCATAGTCAAGCATGTAAAACAAGAGCAACATCGGCAAGATGGCAAAGAGGACAATGACCGCGAAAACGGTTGTCGGAATGAGCGCAGTCAAAGACGTTGCAAAAAATTCTACACTTCGACTGATGATGGCACTCTCAACGACTGCCGCCGCAAAAAAGTCATACGCTGCACGCCCAAACAAGAAATCATCGCGAAAACGGTTTTGAAAGTAGTCGAGAATCAATGGATAGTCTTTTTCGAAGAATACGCGGACCTGTTGGGAAACGACCGGCACAATCAACTGAAAAAAAGCGACAAGCAGACCTATGGTCAGCACATAGACAATACTAACACTGACCGCACGGGGGCCAATGCCTCGCCGCTCTAACAATCGTACTACCGGAAATACAATCAGTGAGATTAACCAAGCTAAAGCAACCGGAATCAACACATTCCGTAACGCTCGAGCAAGTGCTGACCAAAACGGTGATAGCAACGTCAGCAAATACAAAAACACCGAGGCTAAAATGAGGATTCCAAGCAGTTTAAGTGTCCTGTTCAAAACGTCATCACGCAAATAACGCGGTTCTTTTTTCATAAGGCCACATCCGTTCTCATTATCATCATTATAACATACTGCTACTTCATTTTTTTGAGTGCAAGTTCTTGAAGTTGGTTCGCATCGACTTCTGAAGGTGCTTCAGTCATCAAACACTGTGCACTACTTGTTTTAGGAAAGGCAATCACATCGCGAATGTTGTCTGTACCACCAAGCAACATCACAAACCGGTCAAAACCAAATGCAATGCCACCATGCGGTGGGGTTCCATACGTTAAAGCATCGAGAAAGAAGCCAAATCGTTCCCGCTGTTCTGACTCACTCATACCAAGGACATTAAACACTGACTGTTGCATGAGTGGCTCGTGAATCCGCATCGACCCGCCTCCGAGTTCTTGACCTTGCACGACTAAGTCATACGCAGCCGCAAGCACGACATCTGGATCGCTTTCTAGTTTTGATTTGTGTGCCTCAACAGGGCGCGTAAAGGGATGGTGCAAGGCATAATAACGTTCCGTCTCAGAATCATATTCAAACATCGGCCAATCGATAATCCAGGTGAAGTCAAATTGCGTTGCATCAATCAAGTTGAGTTGGCGCGCGATGTGCCGACGTAAAAATCCAAGTGACGCCCGGACCACATCAAGCGTGCTCGCTACGATCAAAATCAAATCACCCGTTTCGGCATCCATAGCGGTCTTGACTGACTCAAGCTCCTCGGTACTTAGAAACTTGGTGATACTACCAGAAACCGGCTCATCAAAGCGAATAAAAGCTAAGCCCTTCGCCCCATAAGTTTTGATCGCATCAGTAAGTTTATCAATGTCTTTTCTAGAAAACTGACTCGCGCCACCTTTAACATTGATGGCTTGTATCGCGCCACCTGAAGTGAGGGTTTGCTGAAATACATTGAAACTTGTATCTGCGAAACTGGCATTCAAATCAACCAATGTCATCGCAAAACGCGTATCGGGTTTATCCGATCCATACAAACGCATCGCTTCAGCATACGTCATCCTTGGAAATGGTTCGGTCAAATCTAGGCCATGAACGGTACGCATGACATGTTTGATTAAGCGCTCACTAACTTCAAGCACACTTTCTTGTGTGTTAAAGCTCATCTCAAGATCGATTTGGGTAAACTCTGGCTGCCGGTCGCTGCGCAAATCTTCATCTCGAAAACATTTAGCGATTTGATAATATTTTCTAAAACCAGAAATCATCAAAAGTTGCTTGAACAATTGCGGCGATTGTGGCAATGCATAAAAGTCTCCTTTAGATACACGCGAAGGAACGATGTAGTCGCGGGCGCCTTCTGGTGTTGACTTAGTTAAAATGGGTGTGTCAAACTCCATAAAATCTTCCGCATTCAGAAACTGCCGAACGGCTTGCATCATGTCATGACGCAAACGCATGAGCTTTTGTAGTTTTGGGCGACGCAAATCAAGATAACGATACTTCAATCGAGTATCTTCAAGTGCATCGGTATCATCCTGCACTAACAAAGGCGGCTGTTTGGCACTGTTTAAGACTAACAAGTTGGTGACATTCACTTCGATGTCACCTGTTTTTATTTGCTTGTTTTTACTTGAACGTTCACGCACGACCCCTTCGATACGCACGACATACTCATTTTTTAAAGCTGCGGCAATATTTTTCAAATCATTATCTGAGTCAAAAGC
>SKGI01000136.1 GCA_007117555.1 Candidatus Izemoplasma sp.
CAATGGGTGAAGGTGGAGTATCAGTTATTTAGTGAGTTGAATTATGATGTTAGGCTACGTGAAACGTATAAAGAATATTTATCAAACTTATCTTTAGAACAAACACAGCGATACTATTTCATGCTTGGGTATGCGTATGTCTATCAAGATGATCTTGATAAAGGCTTCTCATACTTTAGGCAAGCACAACAGTACACTCAAAACAGCCGAATTTATGGCATGACACTTTCACGACTTGCGGAACTTTATCAGTTTCGACATCACTTATATCAAGCGATTGAAACGAGTCGTATTGCGAGTAAAATTCATGCAGAAAATGCCGGATTACACGAGAAGTTTGAATCGGACTGGCGGCTTGCTCGAAACTTGATTGAAGTGGGAAGTGTTGATGAAGCGCTTGTGTTAATCACGCATATGGAAGCGAGTCTTGTCGTTGAGACCGATTATCAAACGCAAGTGCTTCCACATGTTCATTTTTTAAGAGCACTGGCGATGCACATGAACGGTCAAGTTGAAAAGGCTTTAGAGACGATAGAACAACACCCGGATATTTTAGATTTGGAGTATGGCATATTATTTTGCGCGCTTGTTCATAATACATTAGGCCAAATCGAAGCGGCCGATGCGATGCTAAAACGACAGTTAGCACAGTTTGGTAATATCGAAGCTCTTTTTAAGCCTTTAGCTGAATTTTTTAGAATGTACTTAGATAAAAATACACCGATTGCCAAGTTTGAAGAACAAGTGAAACGGTTGTTACATCCAAATAGTCGCCTTCCAAGTCCGTTTATTCATCATTGGGTGCTTGACTGTGCTATACGGTATTTTGAACGCAAAAAAGACCCTGAGAAAGCGCTTGAAATGGCGAAGATATCCCATGCAACACGCACCTTCTATTAACGGACAAAATATAATATAATATGATTTAAAAGATATTATAGACTTTTGTAAACTTGCAAATGAGACTTGCGTAATTCACTCATATGATAGATAATGGGTTTGTTAGCGGATTAGGGTTAGTATGCAAGTTTGGGAAGGCTTGTCAAAGGGGTAGCTTCAATTCGTTTACACGTTTCATGATGAAAGAGTCATCCGAAAATGGGTGACTTTTTCTTATGCGACTATTTTTGATAAGTTTTGAAAACCGTACTTTTGATAGCTACTGATTATGGTATAATGGGTATGATGTAAGCGTTATACTTAATTCTAAATTTTAAGGAGCTGACCATGACTTACGATTCGATTCCGAAAACACTTAACATGATGGCGGTTGTTAAAGATCGTCCTGAAAAAGGCTTCTCTTATGTTCCGCGAACGCTCGACACAAATTTAAAAAACGGTGAAGTACTAGTTAAAGTGATCACTGCGTCTTTTTGTGGCACAGATTATCACATTTATACGTACGATGACTGGGCGCGCAATCGGTTGAAATTACCGTTAATTGTTGGCCATGAGTTCAGTGGTGAAATTATTAAGACAGCACCAGATGTTACTGAAGTTAAGCTTGGCGATATCATCAGCGCTGAAACGCATATTATTTGCGATACGTGTGAGTTTTGCCTGCGGGGCGAAGGCCACATTTGCGAAAACACGAAAATTATTGGCGTTGACACAGACGGCTGCTTTGCCCGCTACATCAAGATGCCTGCGGCTAACTGTTTTGTGAACAGCAAAGATGTTGATCCACTGTTATTGTCAGTCCAAGAACCGCTTGGTAATGCCGTGCACACTTTGCATCATTTTGACATTCATAATAAGACGGTTGCGATTGTCGGTTGTGGACCGATTGGTTTGATGGGCGTTGATGTCGCCCGCGCTTATGGTGCGAAAACCATCATCGCCATTGAGATCAATGATTATCGACGTAATCTTGCTAAAGAACTGGGTGCGGATTATGTCATCAACCCACGTGAAGAAGACGTCATCAGTCGCGTGCTCGCTTTAACTGATGGCAAAGGGGTCGATGTCGTCGGTGAGTTTAGTGGAAACAAAACAGCCATCGAGCAATGCTTTAAGTATTGTAAAGCGGGTGGCGGAGTCAGTCTGCTTGGCATTCCTTCTGAACAAATTACGCTCGACTTAGCCGAAGACATTGTCTTTAAAGGTTTAAATATTTATGGTGTGGTCGGACGCAAAATATATGAGACATGGTATGAAGTCAAACGGTTGATCGATACAAATCAATTAAGACTCAAGCAAATTATTACACACACTATGCCACTGAAAGACATTAATAAGGCCGCTGAGATTATGGGCAGCGGTAACTGCGGTAAAATTGTGCTCTATCCCGGAGATGATATCGATGGGTAAACTCGATTACATTGAACGTTGGGTTCAAGAACTAAAAGAGGAAGGGGTTTACCGCACGCTCCCCGTTTTAGAAGGTGCGTGTGATGCGCACATTCAACTCGAAGGCCGCGATATTATTAACTTATCTAGCAATAACTATCTCGGTTTAGCCAACCACCCAAGATTAAAAGATGCAGCTAAAGAAGCCATTGAACGATTCGGGGTGGGTGCGGGGAGTGTTCGGACCATCGTCGGCAACAACACCTTGCTTGAAAAACTTGAAGACACGCTGGCGACCTTTAAAGAAGAAGAAGCGGTGATCTGTTTTCAGTCTGGGTTGAACTGTAACATTGGTACCATTCAAGCAATTGTCAATAAAGGCGACCTCATTATAAGCGATGCGTTGAATCATGCGTCAATCATCGATGGTGTTAGGCTTTCTAAAGCGGACAAGGCTGTCTATCGTCATAATGATATGGCGCATTTAGAAGAAATACTGAGCACACGCCGCAAAGACTATCAGACTGTCTTGATTATTACCGATGGCGTCTTTTCGATGGATGGTGATCTCGCTCCCTTGCCAGACATTGTTAAACTAGCCAAACAGTATGATGCGTTAACGTATGTTGATGACGCGCATGGCTCGGGTGTTTTAGGACGGAGCGGACGCGGTACAATCGATCATTTTGGACTGCATGGTGAAGTCGACTTTATTATCGGCACGTTATCTAAAGCGATTGGCGTTGTTGGGGGTTATGTAGCGACTAAAAATCCTGTCAAAGAATGGTTGCTTCATCGCGCGCGGCCTTTACTTTTTTCAACGGCACCACCGCCTGCCGCAACCGCTGCAACCATAGCGGCTGTTGAGTTGTTGTTAGAAACGGAAGCGTACACGAAAAAACTATGGGATAATGCGCGCCATTTTAAGGCGGGGCTTGAAAAACTAGGGTTTGATATTGGCATCAGTCAAACGCCTATTACACCGGTAATGATCGGTTCAGAGGCGAAGACCATGGCTTTCTCTAAAGCTTTACTTGAAGCAGGGGTTTTTGTTTCGGGCATCGTTTTTCCAACCGTCCCTAAAGAAACAGGGCGTGTTCGAGCGATGGTAAGTGCTGCGCATTCAATAGAAGATCTCGATCGCGCCATCCATGTCTTCTCTGAAGTAGGCAAAGCACTTGGTGTGATTGCGTGATGCGGATTACGCGACTGCCTGGTTTTACAATCTTGACGGTTTTCGCCCTTATCTTAACAGGTGTGACCG
Source organism: Candidatus Izemoplasma sp. (assembly GCA_007117555.1). Classification (GTDB taxonomy): domain Bacteria; phylum Bacillota_I; class Bacilli_A; order Izemoplasmatales; family Izemoplasmataceae; genus SKGI01. The sequence goes on from SKGI01000136.1 coordinate 3,554, forward strand.
CCGTGAATATCTTTACGATTCAACCGATTATTTTACCTTTATTTATCGTTTTAAGTATCTTTGTTTTAGTCGCGATGATCCAGGTCTATTTTCGAGATGTCCATCGACAAACTAAAACATCGATCGCTTTGTCTGTCTGGCGGACCGATGGGATTGCGGTAATTTTTGGGGCCGTCATAACGTATGCATTACATGGTCATACTGTTTTCGATGTTGTCTTAGCAACAGGATTGGTGGGCATCGGTGCTGCGTTGATTATGCGACGTGTTCAAGTCCCGATTTACTGTGGGGCTTTTGTGGGGATGAGCAGTCCGATGTTACTCGGTTGGGGACCGTTTCTACTCGCGTCTTTGTTGGCGTCAATCTTGTTTGTCATCGCAAAAGACCTTTACAACGGTTATGGCGGTAAACTCGGAACGATCGCCTTTGCCGGTGCTTTTATCGCAGGCTTTATATACCGTTCACCGTTTCTTGAAGGCGGCCGCTTTAGCGTACGTGAAAGTGTTTGGATTCTTGTGATCAGTGTGGTGGCCGCAGTTTTGACGTATGTCATGAGTATACGCCTTCGTCAAGGACCGGTTTTAGGGAGTGCTTTTATGGGCTTTTATTTAGGTGCGGTCTTGATGTTCTTTCCCGCAGTACCCGCTGTTTTACCGGTGGTAGCGATTGGCGCAACCTTTGTAGGCATGAGCAATATGGCGCGTCTACCGCATGAAGGGTATGTTGCATTAGGGGGTGTACTGTTTGCGCTCTTGTTTATTTTCAGCGCCCCATACTTTAATGGTGCTGGGGGGAAGCTAGGGACGATTGCGTTTATTAGTTCGCTCTCAATCGCTGCTTGCCATACCACGATCAATCATTTCATGAACGCACCGAAAAAACATGCATAAATGTCAAGCCCTGAACAACTGTTCGGGGCTTTGTGACCTTTAATCGACCTTACCATAAGGGGGGTGTCGACACGTGATTAATTTGTCAGAATTGTTGGTGGCTTGGCGAGAAGGAACCGTCATCCGTTTTCGTTATGCCTTAAGACGTAAAACAACAAGACTGTATGCGGGTCGTGTTGATACGGTGGATGTTAGTGCACAGAAGGTTCGGGTAGTACTTTGTGATCCTGAAACACTCACCCCACTCAGTGATGATTATGGCGATTGGCAACGGTTTACTTTTTCTTTGCAAAAAATCGACAATATGGCGACGATCCCATGGCTAAAGTGGCCGCAGCCGCAGAATCAGGATATTAAAGCGATATCTCAAAATGATGCGCAGCTTACGATGGATCAATGTATGCCTCTTTTTGCGAAGTCGCGTTACGAAGTACTTGAGACATTAGAGCCGTGGCCACTACATATGGATGAAGCGACCGGCACTCTCTATCGTAACCACCTTGCCGTCAACGATTCAAACTTAAAACGACCCGTTTTATCGGAGCACATGGTGTATGATATCCTCACAAAAACATGGCGTATAGATGGCTTAACCTTACACACTGAACAGCCACTGCACCGCTTTTTTAAACAAGTTCCGACGTCGTTAACAACGCTAGAAGATGCGCTAAATTTCTTACAAGATCACCAACGTGAAGCGGTTGAACTTGACACGTCAAAGACCTGGCTTCTTGAACAAAGAGCGTTATCAAAGCGTGATTATGAACGCTTGAGCACATGGTTTGTGGGCCGTCAAAATAACCGCCCTTTTGCCCACTTATTTAAGCGCGATCATACGGTGCAGCGGGGGCGTAAAACGATTCAATTACCTGCGCTACCAGAACGGTTTAACCCCCGTGTCATGCATGCAGTATATGAAGCGATGAAAGGCCCGCTCACCTTAATTCAAGCAACGGCTCATATGCGTGTTGAAGCGGTGTTAGAGTTGTTTGTGGTGACGGCACTTATGTCTGAGTTTCGGCTGTTAATTGTCGATTCATCGGGTGGTACCAATTTGACGCCATGGCCAGGCTTTTTAAGATTGAGTGATGTTGAATCTTTACAAGAAGACTTGACTTTACCGCCTCATCACACTGAGAAACCTCTTTGCAGACTAAGTGATGTGAAAGAGACTGTTTTTTCAAGTCTTGAAGCGGGCGACACTTGGGTCCGAAAAGTGACTGCGATGCAAGCGTATGCGCATCACAGTCTTCAACGCGGTTTATTCCATGAAAACATTCGCTTACAGTCAGCGCTCAATGATGCCTATCAAGCTGTACCCATCGTTCCGATTGCGCCTTGGCTTTCAGCCCCATATACATTAAAAGACTGGGAAGACACGTTATGTAAAAAAGCCCGCATGCGACATATGAAACTGAGTCGCCATGGTTATGCATCACTCAATAAAGCACTTGAAAAAGCGCGCCAAGGCGATGTCAAACAGTTGTTCAAAGCTTTACAAGACCGCCCGACTTTTCATAAACTAAAGCAAATTTTTCCGGTTATGGTGTGCCGCAATACAGCCTGTTTGCCGTATGTTCAACAAGCATTTGATCAAGTGGTCATTGTCAATCCAAAGCCAGATGTGTTGACGGACAGCTATTATGGTGAACGGTTGACATTAATTGAAACGACGCCGATGAAAATGAGACACAATGCCAAAGAAGGCACCCCACCATTGCTTGCATCGTACTACGGTGATTGGTTTAATTATTTCAAGCAACTCGATATACCGAGCATCAAAGTGTTACCTGAACAGCAGGCTGTGCAAGAAGCACCGGTCACCATCCATCGAATGCATCATAGCTCAGATCATCCAGCGCATTGTGTTTTGCCTGAAGCTGAACAGCTGGCAGAAAGTGTTAAAGCCAGACTTGATCAAGGGGTTGTAAGGACCCCCTTCAACCAACAAAGACATCTACTACAAAAAAGACTTGAAACACCTATTAAAACACTGCATCACCCCGTAATAGGTCAACCTTTATGGATTTCTTGGGCCATCCATCAAGCGATGCCCCAAAAAACGTATGATTGGTTGAAAAACAATCCTTATGTGAGCCACACACTTGCGATGGCAGAGTCGATTGAGTCTTGGGTCGATGTGACAGCATTAGACCGGTTATCTGATGGTGAAGATCGCGTCTATCACCATGTGAAGAAAGGTCTATACCCTGAGTCGACTGTCTTTCGTTTACCTTCATTAAGTTTTGGTTTTAAAAAGTTGTTTGAAAAAGACTTTAAGGCGACAGTCATGTGTAATCAACCGCTTGAAACAATAAAAGGCTTTGACAGTTTTAAACCACTCAAAGCCTCGTATGTTTTTAAAAACGATGACAGTCGTGCAGTCATCATCGTGCTTACCGATAGTGCGTTTGTCCCTATAGAGCGTTTAGCGATGGTGCAGGCGCATGGGCGAAAGCGAGACGTTCAAGTCTGGGTTTTAACAGCCGCACACAAAGTTGCTTTTCTTGAGCATCTCACTTGGCTTCGGTCATGGGGATGGATTCAAGATGGAGGGTGTGTTTATCATGACTGATTATCTAGGCAATGAACCGAAGCGTTTTGGTCAACTCATCCGTTTTCACCGGACACAAAAAGGTCTTACCTTGCGCCAACTTGAAGATGCTTTAGGTCGGTCACATACGTGGATATCATTGTTAGAGCAAGGGGAAATCGCACTCACGCCAGAGTTGATTGAAAGTGTGTCTACCACTTTGGGGTTAGCCCTAACGGTCGACTTTGCACACTACCAACGTTTCCAAACAGCGTTTGAGATGATGCTTGAACGACTCATTTATGGTGATGCGCAAGCCTTAATGACGTTTCTAAGTCAGTGGGTTGGCCAACACACGGTGATGCTTTCATCGATTGATGTTGTCGATTATTTACTGGCAATGGCGTTAACGGCACCGTATGATGAAAAAGGCATTCAGCCTTGGTCTACTCTTGATCTGATTCAATCGCTTGAACCGCTTCAAGCGATTATGTTTTCAGATCAACGCTTTTTATGGTATTTAGTTAAAGGCCGCCTTGAATTGATGCAACATCACTTTGAAGCTTCGCGCCAAACGCTTGATTTAGCGCTAACTGAAAAGGTGTCATCTGCCTTGCAAGATCTGGCGGCGTTTTATCGTGTCCAAGCTTTGAGCCAAAGTTACCATCTTTTTGAAGC
>SKGI01000072.1 GCA_007117555.1 Candidatus Izemoplasma sp.
CAAGATCCAGAAGAACTGAAAGAGTTTGTTGATAAATCAACACGTGGCTCGGATCCGAATGAAACGACAAAACTTGACAAAATCGCCTTATTTTTCAAAACGATGTTCGACAAAATTCGCGCCTTTTCAACCAAAGATAATAAAGAAAAAAAGGACTCTTCATTCCGTCGGAGAATGCGGATTTTTTACCGTCGGATTGCGAGACGTGTTGTCGATCGTTTTAATTTTGAAGCCGGCGTCGATATTTTAGATGAAACCAGTGTACTGTATCGACGCAATCGCGTTATTAAAAATATCTTAATCGTCACCAACTTAGTCTTTCTGTTGTTCACGGCCATTGGTGTTCGAGAACCGAACTATATCGTCATTTTTGGCTTTGGTATCTTTATGTTTGCGATCAATACAACTTTAAAACGAATCATTCGCGAAGAGCCGCGAACATTGCTTAAACAACAAATGGCTATGTATATCGCAAGCACGTATATACTACTGGCGTCAATCGGTGTTTACATCAAGTTGAGGGTTGGGGCTAATCCAGACTATCTAGTCGATTTTTCCATTACACAAGCTGGCTATGTACTGATTTATTTCTCGCTTGTCGTCATTGCACTTTATCAAGATGCGCGCTTACTAAGGTTTATGTTTAAGTGGGTTTTAGTGTTAGTCACGCTCATACACATCTTTATTATGCACCCGCTTTATTTAGAGGCGTCCTCACTTGAAAATCTTTTTAACTACTTGTATCATACCAACCGAGAAGTTACGATCGATATCTTTTTGCGCACATTGGTTTTAATTATCTTTAACATTGCGCTTTATTCTTCTGTAGCCATCGGTGAGATGATGAACAACAAACGAAAAGAAGAACTCAAAAAGCGTCGCGATATGGAAACAGATTTCAAAGCGGTCGTTGGCGATGTCTTTGATGTCATTAGTGTATTTAATACCCATTCACTCATTGAAGATACAACAAGCGCTCATCGTGTTGCTGAAATCGCCTCAAGACTTGGGAATGTCTTAGGTTTAAGTCCAAACGTATGTCAAGAAATTTTCCAATATTCTAAAATTCATGTTGATCGTGTTAAAGACTTATCGATTCTTGAGTATGAGAGTAAAGAAGTGTTAAATGAACGCGATTATCAAGTGATTCGTGAAAAAACCATTCTCGGTAGTGTCATCATCAAACGACTTCAGTTGAACCAAAAAACCGAAGATATCGTTCGTGCACACTTTGAAAAAACTGCAGATAAAGCCTTTACTGAGAGGATGAAGCGGATTCAACGTACTCAAGAAGGTCAAATCATCTTGCTTGCTGAAATGTACGAAGTGCTGCGGCAATCAAGAAACTACAAGACGGCCTTAAACCATAAACGTACCACAGAGCTTCTTGAATTAGAATTCAAAGAATACTTTGAACCATATATTCTCGATCGCTTCATAAAATATAGTGGCGAATTCGAAGATTACTACCAACGATTCAGAATGAAAATGGCAAACTAATCTAAGATAAATTAAAACATGCGGAACACCGCATGTTTTTTTGATTTTCACCCCGTTTTTGAACTATTTTTAAGCGCTTACATATTTTTCGTCAAAAAGGGTTGATTTCTAGTCTAGCAGGTGTATAATAAAAAATGTAATAAGCATAGAAAAAAAAGAAGATCGAGGGTCGAAGACATGATGCGCATGCAAACCATTGACATGCACACGTCCAATACTTGCCGTTACGTTTACGGACGACAGTTGTTTTTGTTCACTTCGATTGAAACGAGAAAAGGGTGTTTTTCATTATTGGAGCGCCCTTTTTGTCATAAGAAGGGATGACAATCATGAAAACAGTAGTCATCGGTGTTATCGGTGCGGATGTACATGCCGTTGGCAACAAAATCATCGAACATGTTTTAACTGAGCATGGTTATAACGTCATTAACATAGGGGTGCTCAGCTCACAAGAAGACTTTATTAATGCAGCCATTGAAACCGATGCGGCCGCGATATTAGTTTCGTCGCTTTACGGTCATGGTGAAATGGACTGTCAGTATATGCGTGAGAACTGTGAAGAAGCGGGTCTTTCGCATATCAAACTTTATGTCGGTGGCAATATTGTCGTTGGTAAGCAAGATTTCAAGGCGGTCGAACAACGTTTTAAAAAAATGGGATTTGACCGGGTGTATCCGCCTGGAACGAGCATTGAAGATGCCGTGGCCCATCTTCGGGAAGATCTTGGCGAGTAATGTCGGTTCAACTGCTTGTTGATTTTGGATCCACGTATACGAAGCTGACCGCTATCGACCTTGAAGCCGAACGAATCATCGGTACGTCTAAAGCGATGACAACTGTCAAAACAGATGTTTTAGAAGGCTTTGATCGTGCCCTTGAACAACTGAAAGTTTCACACCCGGATCTCCCAGAGATTACCGGTGTTTCAGCATGTTCAAGTGCGGCAGGCGGGTTGAAAATGGCCGCAATTGGCTTAGTTGAAGAATTAACTGTCGAGGCAGCTAAACGCGCTTGTCTTGGGGCAGGTGCGCTAGTGAATCACGTGTTTTCACATCACTTAAGTCGTAAAGAAATTAAACAATTGCGCCAAGCGGATATTGATATTATCATGTTGGCGGGTGGTACTGATGGTGGCAATAAAGAATGCATTCTCCATAATGCGCGCAAATTAAAAGAAGCCAATCTTGGCATTCCTATTATTGTGGCGGGCAATAAAGATGCGGCCGATGAAATTGAAGAAATCTTTGAGAATTCTGAAGTTGAGTATTTTATTGTAGACAATGTGATGCCTAAATTGAAACAGCTACAAGTCAAAGATGCTAAAAACGTCATCCGGCAAATTTTTATTACGAAAATTATTGAAGCGAAAGGCATTAAAAAAGCTGAGGAAAAGACTGGAGAAATTATTATGCCGACGCCAGAAGCTGTTTTAATTGCCGCGGAACTACTGGCTAAAGGGTATGAAGATGAACCGGGCTTTGGTGAATTGATGATTATCGATGTGGGTGGTGCAACGACCGATGTCCATACGATTGGCGCGGGTTATCCCAAGCGGAGCGAAGTCATTTTCAAAGGTTTACAAGAGCCTTTCGCAAAAAGGACTGTAGAAGGGGATCTTGGCATGCGCTATAGTGCAAACGCTTTGCTCAGTCTTGTCTCACCGTATGAGTTTAAACAGTATTATCATCGGGAAGAGACGAAAGATTTTGAAAAATCGGTCCAGCGGCGTTTTGAAAATGTCGATTACTTACCTGATGATGACGAAGAAAAAGAATTTGATAAGGCGATGGCGCGAATTTGCTGTGACTATTCGATGAGTCGTCATGTCGGTCATGTTGAAGTCGTCTATACCCCTTTAGGCAATATGTATTATCAAACGGGTAAAGATTTGACTGATATTCAATATGTCATCGGCACAGGCGGTGTCCTTATCAACCATGATGATGCGAAAGACATTTTGCGTGAAGTGAATCACAAAAGCAATAAGAAACTCGAGCTGCGCCCGACTGACCCCATTTTCCTCATTGATCGGAAGTACATTTTATCCGCTATGGGGTTACTCGGACAGAAATACCCAAAGCTTGCCTTAAAATTGATGAAACAACATTTAGAGTAGGAGGCCCACCATGATAGAAAACAAGAAAATGCCTTGGGATGTCTTTCTAGAGACAAGAACACGCGTTCGTGGTCAATGGGAGACTGGTCAGTCTTTAGATCTCGAGTTAGACCGTGCTGTAGAGACGCTCAAAGCTGTTCCTGATCATAAAAATTTCGCCAAAAAACTCCGCCACGCTAAAGCCAATAATATAACCATGATTCAGCCTAGAGCGGGTGTGGCTGTACTTAAAGAACATATAGACTTGTTAAAGTATCTTGAAACCAAAGGTGAAGCTGATTTTTTACCTTCAACTATTGATTCCTATACCCGTCAGAATCGGTATGAAAATGCCAAGGACGGCATTCGCGAGTCTGAAAAACAAGGTCGCAGTATGTTAAATGGGTTTCCAGCAGTCGTTTATGGTGTAGATGGCTGTAAACAAGTTCAAGACGCTGTTGGGGTACCAGTTCAAGCGCGTCATGGCACCCCGGATGCGCGCTTGTTATCAGAAGTCATACACGCCGCGGGCTGGACTTCGAATGAAGGCGGCGGCATCTCTTACAACATCCCCTATGCTAAAAATATTGGTTTAGAAGATACGTTGCGTTACTGGCAGTATGCCGATCGTTTAGTTGGTTTTTATGCCGAGCAAGGCATCGAAATTAACCGTGAACCATTTGGTCCCTTGACTGGGACGCTTGTACCACCGAGTATTTCCCATACTGTGGCCATTATCGAAGCCATTCTTGCGGCTGAACAAGGCGTAAAAAATATTACGGTTGGGTATGGACAAGGGGGCAACATTCTTCAAGACATTGCCGCGCTACAAACGCTTGCTGAACTGACGCCATATTACTTGAAACTATTCGGTTATCAAGATGTTTTCGTCACGACCGTTATGCATCAATGGATGGGTGGTTTTCCAGCAGATGAAGCGCGCTCGATGGCAATTATTAGTCTTGCATCGACTGTGGCAACACTTGGTAATGCGACCAAAATGATTACTAAAAGTCCACACGAATCTCAAGGCGTTCCAACTAAAGAAGCGAACGCAGAAGGTTTACGGGCTTCGAAAATTATCACGCGCATGTTGCATGAACAAACATTCCCATCTTCAAAAGCGTTAAAACAGGAAAAAGAACTCATTAAACAAGAAGTCAATGCGTTGCTTTATGCGGTGCTTAATGCGGGTAAAGGTGACTTAGCGCAAGGTGTCGTTAAAGGATTTGCTAGCGGTGTCATCGACATTCCTTTTGCCCCAAGTGAGATGAATGCGGGGAAAATATTGCCCGCGCGCGATGCTGAAGGCTGCATTCGTATTCTTGAGTTTGGGAACTTAGCTTTAAGTGATGAAATTAAAGCGTTTCACCGTGACAAGTTGCAAGTTCGCGCGACGCAAGAAAACCGTCCTGTTTCTTTCCAAATGACCATTGATGACGTCTATGCCGTAAGTCAAGGTCGTTTGATCGGCCAACCAAGACGCAAAGGATGAGAATGATGAAAATAGTCAATGCGCTATGTACACCCGGCTTAACAGGGTTTTATTTCGACGATCAAAAAGCGATTAAACAAGGCGCTCTGATGGATGGCTTTACGTATGCTGGCGAGCCACTCACTGATAAGTTCTCTGCCATTCGTCAAGCCGGTGAGTCATTGTTAATGATGCTCGTATTAGAAGATGGACAAGTCGCATATGGTGATGCCGCAGCTGTTCAATATTCGGGTGCGGGTGGTCGCGATCCACTCTTTTTAGCAGAAGAAGGTAAACATTTTTTCGAGACGCACCTAAGATCTAAGTTGATTGGGCTTGATGTCGCAACATTTAAAGGACATGCTGAGTTTTTTGATACGTTGATCATCGAAGGTAAAAAGTTACATACTGCGATGCGTTATGGTTTAAGCAGTGCGCTGTTACAAGCTACCGCTAAAGCACAACATAAGACCGTAGCTGAAGTCGTGCGTAAAGAGTATGGCTTGAAAAAACAAACGTATGATCCTGTGCCGATCTTTGCGCAAACGGGTGATGAACGGTATAGCAATGTTGACAAAATGATTATTAAAGAAGTTGATGTAATGCCTCATGCACTTATCAATAACATTGACACAAAACTTGGTCACAACGGCGAACTTCTTAAAGAATATGTACAATGGATGCGCAACCGAATTCTTGATAAACGGCGCCGTGAAGACTATCTTCCGATTTTCCACATTGATGTGTATGGCACCATCGGCATTATTTTCAAAGAAGATTTGGATGCGATTTATCGTTATTTAAAAGAACTTTCTGCCGTCGCAGCACCTTTCTCGTTGCGTATTGAAGGGCCTGTTGATGCAGGCGAGCGGAAAGCAACGATGGAAGCCTTGCGTGATTTGCGCACAAAACTTGATGCGGATCCTGATGTGCACGTAGAGATTGTGGCTGATGAATGGTGCAACACACTTGAAGATGTTAAATATTTCACCGACCATAAAGCCGGCCATATGATTCAAGTTAAGACACCCGATCTTGGCAGTGTGCACAATGTCATTGAAGCGTTACTTTATTGCCGACAACATGAAATGGGCGCTTACAGTGGTGGTACATGTAATGAAACAAACATTAGTGCAGAAATCACGACTTCCATTGCGATTGCTTGTGAAGCGCGCCAATGCTTAGCGAAGCCTGGCATGGGTGCGGATGAAGGCATTATGATTGTCAAGAATCATATGGCAAGAGAACTCGCGTTGATTGAAAGTAGGCGTTAACATGAAACGTGTTACAGTAGGAACACTAGAATCTAGTGATTGCCAAATAACCGTATCACCGGCAAAAACAAGACAATTGTCAATCGATTCAGTCGTCAAGGCCTCTTTTGGAGAGGCGATAGAAGCGGTTATTCATCGCGTCTTAGATGAAGCGGCGCTCAATCACGTCTTAGTAGAAGTGATTGATAAAGGTGCGCTTGATTATACCATAGAAGCACGATTGAAGACGGCGATTAAACGGTTTGAGGAGGCAGATGATGAGACGGAGTTATTTGTTCATACCGGGTGATGTCCCAAGCATGCTACAAAACTTAGATGTGTTTGATGCTGATGCGGTGATTATCGATTTTGAAGATGGCGTGCATCCAGACCAAAAAGAAGACGCCCGCCAACTAACGCGGGCATTTCTTATTCATCATACCCCGCGCAATGTGGCAGTTTTTGTCCGTGTCAATGCTTTCGAAGAGACGGCATGGTTTCAAAAAGATCTCAAAGCACTTTCGGGGTTACCCATTACCGGCATTGTTTTACCAAAGGCCCATCCTAAAGATGTGCCTCATGTTGTAAAAGCGTTAGAAGGCGCGCAACTACCAAGTTATATTTTAGCACTTCTTGAAACACCAGAAGTCTTTTTTCACGCACATGATCTAGCCTCACATAAAGCCATTCAAGGTCTTTTGCTTGGTGGAGAAGATTTGACGCAAGCATTTGGTATTCCAAGAACTTTAGAAGGCGAAGAAATCTTGTTTGCTCGAAGTACGATTGTCTATGCGGCTAAAGCATGGCAAAAAGAGGCCATTGACACCCCTTTTACAACCGTAGACGACCGTGAAGGGTTGTTAGTGGATGCGCGTAAAGCGGTTGCACTCGGATTTAGTGGTAAGGCAGCCATTCATCCCAATCACATTGAAGACCTACATGATGCTTTTGCGCCTTCATCCGCTGCGATTGCAGCGGCGGAAAGAATTGTTAAGCGCAGTGAAACACTTAAGAGCATGCGTTTTAGTCTTGATGGTAAAATGGTCGATAAACCTGTAGTAGAGCGGGCTCGAGCACTGTTGTCTCGGGTTTCTTCGAGGCGGTGATGACGATGCCTGCCTTTTATAAAAGTCTTGCAGCATGTCTTGAGACATTGCCACTAAAATCTAACATGTCAATCTCATTTCATCATCATTTACGTAATGGTGATCAAGTTCTCAATCAAGTGTGCAGCGCGTTAGAAGCTAAGCATATCCGTGA
>SKGI01000132.1 GCA_007117555.1 Candidatus Izemoplasma sp.
CCGCCGCCATACTCGCATTTACAGCGGCTGTTTCATGGTGCGGACTGTATCGTTTGTTTGGAATTCAAACATGTCCAATTGACAAGTCATCTGATTAAAACCGTCTTAAATAAGGCGGTTTTTTCTTGAATATTTTAGATGACGAAGCTTACGAATGAAACATTGTCATACAATTTATCTAGTTCAGCCCCGTTTTTCTTGCATATCCGCTTAAAATGTGTTACAAATATATTAACTTGTATTATAGGTTGTGCTGAATAATACCTACAATAGTTGAACGGAGGTCGACATATGAAACCTAAAAGCAAAAGCCAAATAGTTTATGATTATATAGAAGAATTGATTATAAACGGTGAAATTAAACCAGGTGGCCGTCTGCCCTCAGAAGCAAGGCTGTGTGAAATTATCGGAGTAAGTCGTGTTTCAGTGCGGGCTGGCATCGAAAAATTAAATGCCATCGGACTCGTTTATAAGAAAAAAGGTGGCGGCACTTATGTCATCAAACCAAGTAATGAAAACTATTTATCGGTTTTTACACCAACGTTGCTTCATAACACCGATTACATCGAATTACTCGAAATACGCCGCGCGCTTGATAGCCTAGCTGTGCAACTTTGTGCGCAAAACATTACTGAGGCGGGGGCAAGAAAGCTACAAGCTATCGTCGAAGACATGGAACATGCTACAGAAGAAGATGATTTTTTCAGTTTAGATAAAAAGTTCCATTTACTTATTTCAAAGTACTCCAAAAATCGCTTTTTGCATAATATTAATCTGATCATTTGGGATGTCATTCAAAAGACACTCCGTGAAAACTATTTTGAAGTGATGACACCCGATCGCATCCAAAAACATCGGGGTATTTACGAAGCGCTTTTACATAAAGACAAAGATCTTGCGAGCATCTATACCATTCGTCATCTTGAAGACATTATCGATACATTTAAGTGCGAGTATAATCAGGAAAGCCAATATGAAGCCATGCGCAAAACACGCCGGAAAAATTATTAAGAAAATACAAAAAGAGACTTTCGAGTTTCTTTTTTTGTGATATAATAGTTTCTAGGCCAGCATGGTGGAATTGGTAGACACGCTAGACTCAAAATCTTGTGGGCTTACGCCCGTGTCGGTTCGAGTCCGACTGCTGGTATTATTTCTTTCATAACCGATGACGCTACTTATAAGTGGCGTTTTTTCTTATTTATTTTTTAAGAACTGTAACATGCATCGTCAACAAAAATAAAACGTATTTAAAAAACTTTAGTGATAAGCAAAATTACCTTGAATGTGGCAATTCTATACGATATAATAGACAATGTTAGTGCTTACATTCAATACTCTCTTAAGCACTGCAATGTGTTGAAGGAGTGTGACTTTATGAAACGAACGGTTCTTTACGACACCCATGTTGAACTCGGTGCAAAAATGGTTGATTTTGCTGGATATTTGATGCCGCTTGTCTACTCGAGTATCACGGAGGAGCATCAAGCAGTACGTCAAGAAGCCGGCTTATTTGATGTGTCTCATATGGGAGAAATTCGGATTGTGGGATCTGAAGCGAGTGATCTAGTGGACATGTTGTTCACAAACAATACACGCGCTATGACAGCCAATCAAGTGCTTTATGGCATGTTTTGTACGCCAGAAGGGGGCGTCGTCGATGATTTACTCGTCTATAAGGTTAACGATCAAAACTTTCTATTAGTCGTAAACGCCGCGAACATCGAGAAAGATTTGGCTTGGATTCATGCGCATAATACGTATGACGCACATGTTCTTGATGAAAGCGAACAAACAAGTGAGTGTGCTTTACAAGGACCTAAAGCGCAAGCGATGTTACAAAAAACAACATCTTATGATCTTGACACGCTTAAGTTTTTCACGTTTGAAGAGATGGAAATATTAGGACAACCTTGCCTTGTCTCAAGAACGGGCTATACGGGTGAAGATGGGTTTGAAATTTATGGTTCACACGAAACGATTCACTTAATTTTTGAAACTCTGCTTGCGGATCATCCCACCTTAAAACCGTGTGGATTAGGTTGTCGGGACACGCTTCGTTTTGAGGTTGCCTTGCCATTATATGGCCACGAACTTTCAAAAACGATTACCCCGATTGAGGCGGGACTCGGGTTTGCGGTTTCTTTTGCGAAGAAAGATTTTATCGGTCGTGAAGCACTACTTAAGCAAAAAGAAAGTAAACCAACACGCCGTATTGTTGGCTTAGAGTTGCTTGAAAAAGGCGTGCTGCGTGAAGGCTATGAAGTTTATGCGAATGACGCCCTTGTCGGTCATGTAACGACAGGCTATTTGAGTCCAAGTACAGGTTTGAGTGTGGCGATGGCACTCATCGATAAACCGCACGATAAAAAAGACACACTTTTAGAGGTTGCAATTCGGAAGAAGCGTGTTAAAGTAAAAGTGAGAAATAAAAAATTTTATGAAAAGCACTATAATAAATAGGAGGATGTGCCATGAATATCCCGAAAGATTTGTACTACACTGAAACACATGAATGGGTTCGTATTGAGGATGGGTTTGCTTATATCGGTATCACCGATTATGCGCAAGATTCTCTTGGAGAAATCGTCTTCATCGAGTTACCAGAAGAAAATGATCAAGTCACACAGTTCTCTGAGTTTGCGGCCATTGAATCGGTTAAAGCGGCTTCAGACATTAACGCCCCACTATCTGGAGTTGTTGTGACCGTCAACGAGGAACTTGAAGATAATCCAGAATTACTCAATGAAGATCCGTACGAGAACTGGATTATGAAAATTGAAATTGAAGATAAGTTAGAGTTAAACAAACTGCTAAACGCAGAAGAGTACGCTGAAGTTTGTGAGTAATTACGCTATAACTTAGGAGTGGTTAGATGTTCAAATATCTACCCCATACGCATGAAGACATCGCTGCGATGCTTAAAACGATCGGCGTCGATGATATTGATGCGCTTTTTGGGGATGTTCCAAAATCATTGCGCAATCAAGAGATAAAGATTCCTAACAGCCTCTCAGAAATTGAGATGCACCAACACTTTTATACCTTGTCAAAAATGAACACCCCACTGATCCCGTTTATGGGCGCAGGGGCCTATGATCATTACACGCCTAGTGTCATTCGTCATCTCATTGAACGCCAAGAATTTCTTACAGCGTATACACCGTATCAACCAGAAATTTCACAAGGAACATTGCAGTATATTTTTGAGTTTCAAAGCATGATTACGCAATTGACTGGGTTGGATGTTGCGAATGCATCGATGTATGATGGGGCCACCGCAACAGGTGAAGCGATGTTTATGGCTTGCGCGCTCGCAAAAAAAGAGACAATATTTATCAGTCGTACCGTCAACCCTAACATTATCAACGTCGTCAAAACGTATGCTGAGTATAAAGGCATTCATGTCGAAATGATTGAGGAAGAAGCGGGTCAAACGTCACGGGCGGCTCTTCAAGAGAAACTTGCTAGTACGCCGACTGCAGGTCTCATTGTGCAAACGCCGAATGTGTATGGATTTCTTGAAGATTTGACGGGTGTTAAAGAAGCACTAGAACAACACAAAGCTTTACTTATCATCAATCAAGACCCATCAACTTTATCTCACTTAAAAACACCCCATGCCTGGGGTGCTGATATTGCGATAGGCGAGTGTCAAACATTAGGTGTGCCACTCTCTTTTGGCGGACCTTACATCGGCTACATGGCGACACGCACAAAATACATGCGCAAAATGCCTGGCCGCATTTGCGGTGTTACGAAAGATACCGATGGTAAACGTGCGTTTGTTTTGACGTTGCAGGCACGTGAACAACACATTCGTCGTGATAAAGCAAACTCAAATATTTGTTCAAACCAAAGTCTTTTAGCCCTGTTTGTGACCATTTATATGAGCATTATGGGTAAAAAAGGTGTTTATGAAGTCCAACAACGTTCATACGATAATGCCCATTATCTTTATGAAAAATTACTGGCATTACCGACTTTTAGCGCTTATGCAGACCAACCATTTTTTAAAGAGTTCACCGTACGCACCACATTAGATGTTTCAGCGATGAATCAAGCCTTGCAAGCGGCCGGTTATCTTGGGCCATTGCCGTTTTCAAAGTTTGATTCGAGTAAACAAGATCTCGTCACGTTCGCATTAACTGAAAAACGCACCAAGCAAGAAATAGATGCAGTGCTTGATATCATTCGGGAGGTGGCATAATGTACTACGATAAGTTGATTTTTGATTTATCCACCGAAGGCCGAAAAGGATACACACTACCTAAAGCTGAGGTTAAACGATACGATTTGCCAAAATCAACCTACTTGCGCGATGACTGTCCAGGCTTACCTGAAGTGAGTGAACTTGAAGTAGTTCGTCATTATACCAACGTCAGTTTTAAAAATTTTGGCATTGAAAAAGGCTTTTATCCGCTTGGCTCGTGTACGATGAAGTACAATCCAAAAATCAATCAAGACATGGCCAACTTACCTGCTTTTGCGTCATTGCATCCTTATCAGCCAATCGATACCGTTCAAGGTGTGCTAAAAGTTTATCACGATACACAAACATGGCTTTCAGAAATTAGTGGTTTAGATACATTTACATTGAATCCCTATGCGGGTGCACATGGTGAACTGATTGGTTTAATGATTATTAAAGCATACCATCGTGACCGTGGCGATTCGAAACGGACGAAAATTATCGTGCCAGATTCTGCCCATGGGACAAATCCCGCATCAGCCACAGTTGCTGGCCTTGAAAGTGTGGAAGTAAAGTCAAACCCTGATGGCACCGTAAACCTTGCGGATTTAAAAGCCGTTCTTGGGGACGACATCGCAGGGATTATGCTTACCAATCCAAATACGGTCGGTATTTTTGAAAAAGATATTTTAGAAATTGCCCGGTTAGTTCATGAAGCTGGTGGGTTATTGTATTACGATGGTGCAAATTTGAACCCCTTACTCGGTGTCGCACGACCCGGTGATATGGGCTTTGATATTATGCACATCAACTTGCATAAAACATTTTCTACCCCTCACGGCGGCGGCGGACCGGGTTCTGGGCCAGTCGGTGTGACCAAGGCACTTAAGCCTTACTTACCTAAACCCGTTGTAGAAAAACAAGGGGATCAATATGTGATCATCGATGAACCTAAAACAACACTCGGACAAATATCACATTTTTATGGCAATATCGGTGTGGTACTTAAAGCGTACACCTATATACTGTCAATGGGTCGTGAACATTTACCAGAAATCGCTAAGTATAGCACCTTGAATGCCAATTATATCAAAGAATCATTGAAAGATGTGTACCAATTACCGATTGAAGGTATTTGTAAACATGAGTTTGTCTTTGATGGCTTAAAGGATAAGTCAACTGGGGTGACAACACTCGATGTCGCTAAACGCTTACTCGATTTTGATGTCCATCCACCGACGATTTTCTTCCCACTGGTGTTTAAGCAAACCATTATGATTGAGCCGCCTGAAACTGAATCAAAACAAACCATTGATCATTTTATCTCAATCATGCGTCAAGTAGCTTTAGAAGCAAGTCAAGAACCAGATAAAGTGAAGGGTGCGCCGTATAACACCGTCGTTAAACGCCTTGATGAAGCGTTAGCCGCAAGAAAACCGATTGTCAAATACAAAGACTTAGAAACGAACTAATTGATTAGAAAAGGACAAGACGACCGTTTTGTCCTTTTTCACAAGTTCAAGAAAGTATTCACGCAAGTGCATGGTATTCGCTTAAGGAGCGTGTTAGGATGACAGGGTTATACGCGATTTTTCTATTTATGATTGGGGCGAGCTTGACGTCATTTTTTGGTGTTGTCGGCAGTCGGGTACCGCGGGGCGAATCGATTAATGGCCGCAGTCATTGTGATGCATGTCAGCGTGAAATACCTGCTTATGCACTCATTCCAATTTTAGGTTACATTATGGCACGCGGCCGATGTGGTCATTGTAAACAACGTGTGTCGATACAGTACCCGCTATTTGAAACACTCGGAGGCAGTTTGTTTGCGCTCAGTTATCTCATTGCACCAACATTTGATGTGAGTCTATTTAGTATGTTAGTCTTTATTTCAGTGATGTTGATTGGGCTATTTAGTACGTTAGGTTCAGAGTCACTGCCACAGTCTGTATGGTATGGTGGGCTAGTGCTTTTAGGACTGATGCAACTTATCGAGCCTGTATTTATGCAGTGGGACAGTATCGTAGCACTGGGTTTAGTCATCGTGTTAGTTGTGATTTGGCAAAAACATCAGGTAAAACAGGCCATTGTGTCACATCCGCTTAAACCTTTCGTGCAATCAAGTGCGCTCTGTTTGCTTTTTCTTGGCGGTCTGTATGGATTGATTGCCGTGATGATGAGTGCATTTTTGATAGTTATCCTAAATCGGATTTTTCCTCACGTAAACATCCGTTTAACGAGTTTGATTAGTTTAGGCATTATCAGTTACGCCATCCGTATGGTTATCGTACTTGCCTTGTAGTGATGAAAAAAGTCCGCATACAATACGGACTTAAACAACTATTCAAAATATTCTATGACATCAATCAGTGCCTCGAATAACTGATCTTGGGGCACTTTTTTTATAATTTTACCTTTCACAAATATCAACCCTTCCCCTTTGCCACCGGCGACACCAATATCCGCATCACGTGCTTCGCCAGGACCGTTGACTGCGCATCCCATCACAGCGACCTTGAGTGGTTTGGGATGATCTTTTAAATAAGCTTCAACGCGCGCAAGTAAGGGACCCATTTCATAAGCCAATCGTCCGCAAGTCGGACACGCAATAACGTGTGGCATCGCATATAAATCATAAGCAGATAATAACGTTTTAGCGACCTCAAGTTCTTCATGCCTTGGTGCGTGCAAACTAATGCGCATTGTATCCCCTATTCCATGATGCAGCAACGTTCCAAGCCCAGCCGCACTAACTATCGTGCCACGCGCTTTAGAGCCAGCCTCTGTGATGCCAATATGTAAGGGGTACGCCCATGTTTTTGCGGCGAGTAAATAGCTGTCGACTGCTAAACGCACATCAGAGGCTTTAAGACTGATGACTATATCTTCAAAACCATGTGCCTCAAGTTTTGCAATGTGTTGTTTAGCACTTTCTACCATAGCGCGTGCTGTCTTTCCATATTGCGCTTCAATAGAAGCATCTAAACTGCCCGCATTCACACCAATCCGAATGGGTATGCCAGCCTTTTTACAAGCTTCAGCAAC
>SKGI01000033.1 GCA_007117555.1 Candidatus Izemoplasma sp.
CATTCACTGTAGTGGTAAAAATGTTATGGTACTTGAAATCAGCGCAACACCGTATATTTTCACGTTTAAAATGTGGGATTGGGACCGGCTTGGGCTGGATGGCCTACCCCGCCCAATTCATCTTGACCATGCTTTACAAAACATCGCATGGGAGCGCGATACGGATTGGGTAGAAAAAAATCTGTTAAACCCTTTCACGACGCTACCGTCCGCACCCAATATAACACACGAGCGCACAGGCTTGCATCCGACACGTCAGTTTATCGAAACCCATCGACATACTGCCGATGGACCGGTAGAGCATGAAACGCATGGTTCAGTCAATATGCTAAATCTTGTCGAAGGGCGTGAAGCGACAGTCACAAGCCCAACGGATGCTTTTGAGCCATTCGTTGTTCATTATGCAGAAACGTTTATCATACCTGCATCCGTTCAACGCTATCGCATTACACCATCAGGACCATCGCTTGGTCAAACAATCACAACCATTAAAGCATTTGTGAGGCGTTAAAAATGTTATATTCTATGTTATTGAATATTATCTTGTTGGGTATTATAGGATGGCTGATGATCCGTTTGCGTAACGCACCAGAAAAAGCGATGACAGCCTTCTTTAGTATGTTTATGAGTCAGGCACGCGCAAATCGCTTACGTTGGTTTGAAACAATGAATCGTTATGCGCCTAGTGAGGGTCATGTCTTCATTGGTGATTCATTAATTGAAGAATATCAACTTACCGAGTGTTTCCCTGATAAACCTGTAATGAACCGGGGTATTGGTGGCGATACAACCACGGGTTTGTTATCACGCCTTGAACCGAGTGTTTTTGCTTTGAATCCACGCCAAGTTTTCATTTTGATTGGTACGAATGACCTAGAACTAACAAACCAAGATGAACGACAGATTGCAGAAAACATTTTGACCATCGTAACGACCATCAAAGAACGGTTGCCCAATGTACATATACATGTGATAAAGTTATTGCCAGTCAGTCTCAGCTCAGCACCACATATCGATAAAAAGACCGTTGGTCGACGCCACCCTAAGCGTATTCAATCAGTCAATGCCCATTTAGATGCGCTACTTACGAGTATTGATGCACTCACTTTGCATGATTACACATCAGACCTCACAAATACACAAGGCTATCTTCAAGATGCTTACACACGTGAAGGTTTGCACTTAACCCCACGTGCGTATGAGGTGCTTACAAAAAAGCTGCAATCATACTTATAAAAAAGGTCGCCTAAAATGACGACCTAATCATGATGAGTTAGTTTTTTTTAGCTTCTTAACGTAATTCGAGCGAGCCGAATAGGTCCATCAATCGTATAGTTTGATTCTGCACTGACAAACAGAAAATCACCTTTTTTCAATCGTTCCGATTCAATGAGACCCTCACCTTCTAAAACAACTAAGAAGTCCCCATACGGATGGGCTTTAAAAGGATGGTCATAATTTGAGACAATTTCAAAACCAAAATACGTGTCGTGATGCTCACGGATTGGGGTTTGATCTGGAATGGTCACAACAGACATAGCCGCTTCAACATGAAGCGGTCTTTTTTTACCATTTTCAAGCCGATCATAATCATAAAACCGATACGTTATGTCGCTAGATTGTTGCACTTCAAGCAACAACGTCCCTGCACAAATGGCGTGCAAAGTGCCTGCAGGTATGTAAAAGAAATCGTCTGAATGGACAGGGAAACGATTCACAAGGGCTTGATAGTCGCCCGCATCGACCATGCGCTTAAAAGCTTCATGTGTTTCAGCATGATGACCGATGACAATCTCAGTGTTTTGTTCAGTGTCGAGAATATACCAACATTCTGACTTACCAAAACTACCCAGCGCTTTGGCTTGCGCATCATCGGGATGCACTTGGATGCTTAAGTCTGCCTGAGCATCAATCAGTTTGACTAAAATCGGAAATGTTTCGGCTGGATGATGTCCAAATAAATGACGCTTTTGGGCAAAAAGTCGGCTCAATGGCCAATCTTTATAAGGCCCTCTTGAAACGGTTGTTTCACCATGTGGGTGCGCGCTGATACCCCAACATTCGCCCGTTGAATTTGAAGGAATGGGTAACCCAAAGACGGTTTGTAATTTTTTGCCACCCCAAACGGTTTCTTTGAAGACAGGTTCGAAGAATATTACCATAGTGTGTCACCTCGCAAACTATTATACCACACGCCACCACGTTCGTCGTTAAAACGTTTCTAGATAGATGACAAAAAACTAACATATGTCTTGAAAATCATTTATTTTTTATCTTTTATTGTTTATAATGTAATTAACTAGACGAAATCTTAACAATTTATGCAACAAGCAATACTGAATCATAAGGAGAAGGTTATGGAACTAGTCGTGTATCGGAGTAAGTACGGGCATACTAAACAGTATGCAGAGTGGTTGGCCAGCGCGCGCAACTGTGAAGCCATCCCTTTAAAAAAACTAAGCAAACAGCACATTGAGCGTCATGATACGATTATTTTTGGGACCGGTGTGTATATCGGTAAGATGAAAGGCTTGAAAAAAATACTGCGGCGGTGCAAGACGAAAACACTGGTTGTTTTCGCTTGCGGGGGTAGCATTAAAGATCCTGCACACGAAGCCATTATTGTGAGACAAAATCTTCATGGCGTAGACCATAGTAATCTTACTTTTTTCTATGTGCCTGGTGGCATTGATTTGAGCAAAGTTAAAGGACCTATGCGACCATTCATGAACATAGCTAAATGGATGATCAGCAAAAAGAAAAACAAATCAAAAGATGAAATCGAGTTTCTTAAAGGATTTGAAGCACCGACTTACTATGTTTCAGAAGAACACCTCGAACCAATCTTAAAATTTCTTGGGGATAACCCTTGATTCAATACTGCACTGTAGTTGCTCTAAAGACTTAACCGTGCTACACTTTACTCAGGAAAGTATAGAAGGGAGATTTGCATATGAATGATCAATATCATGAGCCTTATGAGGTTTTAGATAAGGCAACCCGCGACATCACCCGGGCTGTTAAAAGTCTCATTGAAGAACTTGAAGCCATTGATTGGTATAATCAAAGAATGGTCGCAAGTGACGACCCAGATCTCATCGCCATCCTTGAACATAACCGGGATGAAGAAGCCGAGCATGCGGCGATGACTTTAGAGTGGTTACGGCGCAAGTTACCTGTCCTTGATCGTGAGCTTCGCGATAATCTCTTTAAAGAGGGGCCGATTGTCGGTCAACATGGCCATGACCATGACCACGATCACGAGACGCCAAGATCAACGAGTCGCGCGAACCTCAACATCGGTTCGCTGAAGAAGTAGGTGACAGAATGGATCTTTTTAAACAACACTTAGCCCCGATTGCAGATGAAGCGTGGGCAGAAATTAACGAAACCGCCATCGACGTTATTGAAACGACTTTATCGGCTCGAAAAGCATTGCACGTCGTCGGACCGCTTGGTTTAGATAAACAGTCTGTCGCCAACGGAACCTTGACGTTGCTTGAAGATCAAGCAAGCCAACATGATGGGCAAATATTTGCCGGTCTTTATGGGGTCACACCCCTCTTAGAAACACGTTTATCTTTTGAGTTATCACGCTGGGAGTTAGACAATGCACTGCGTGGTAAACAAGATTTAGATCTTGATGTACTTGAAGATGCCGCAGAACAATTAGCCCGCTTTGAAGAAAACTGTATTTACAATGGGCATGCATCCGCAGGCATTCCTGGTTTAGTTGAAACAGCCCCACATAAGCTACGCATTTCAGATAACGCCAATGAAACCTTACAAGCCATTGCGAGCGGGTTACTTAAACTGCAAGATGCTTACACACAAAAACCGTATGTACTCGTCGTAGGCGATGATGTCTTTACGATGTTACATCGCGTTTATGATGGCAAGTTACTAATCGATGCTGTATCGTCCTTAATCGGTGGCGAAGTCATCCATTCAAAAGTACTTAAAGGCGCTTTACTGTTGCCTTATAATCATGAAGATCTTGAGATTACCATCGGTCAAGATTATGCCATTGGTTATGAGTCGCATGATGCGAAAACAGTCCGTTTGTTCATTACCAATGCCTTTACATTCCGCATACTTGACCCCGATTTAATCGTCTATTTCAAGTACTATCAAAACGCTTAACTTACACGTAAATAAGACTCTGAAAGGTGGCTGAATTGGCCACCTTTTTTGGTGGTCAGTTAGATTATTTGGAAAAACTATAAAAAAGTGCATCTATCATGCAAAAAAATACGTAATCATGTAGACTAAAGATGTCTAGAAAGAACGGTGTTTTTTTTGTAAAAAGCACCGCTAACCTACCAAGGAGGCAAAAAAATGATTCTTGAAAAATACAATGCAACAAACAAAGAAATGTTTCAAATTCTCGACAAAGACGGCAAAGTCGTCAACAAAGAGTTCGAGCCAAATATTGACAAAGAAACACTACTAAAAATGTACCGTGTTATGTCACTTGCTCGAATTGCAGACATCAAAGCATTGCAATATCAGCGCCAAGGACGGATGCTGACCTTTGCACCTGTCATGGGGCAAGAAGCGAGTCAAGTCGGCCCGATGGCTGTTTCGAAACAAGCCGATTTCCTCGTGCCGGCTTTCCGCGAGATGGCGGCGATGCTTTACAAAGGGGTTACCCTTGAACAGGCTTACCTTTATTGGTACGGGAACGAGTATGGTTCGAAATTTCATGAAGGCGTCAATGTCATGCCTGTCAATGTGCCAATCGGTTCACAAATCAACCATGCCGCAGGTGTGGCGTATGCCGCAAAACTGAAAAAAGCCGATCAAGTCGCTTTTACCTATATTGGTGATGGTGGGACGAGTCATGGTGAGTTTCATGAAGCGTTGAACTTTTCGGCTGTTTATCGGTTACCACTTATTGTCATCATTCAAAACAACCAATATGCGATTTCAACACCACGGGCTAAACAAACAAAATCTGAAACACTCGCTCAAAAAGCGATTGCTTATGGTATGCAAGGTATCCAAGTTGATGGTAATGATGTTTTAGCGATGTATGCCATCATGGAAGAAGCTAGAAAACGGGCTGTGGAAGGTATTGGTACAACATTGATTGAAGCCGTTACATACCGCTTGGGGCCCCATACAACAAGTGATGACCCAACCATTTACCGTTCAGATGAAGAAGTTGAAGAATGGAAAACAAAAGATCCGTTACTTCGCTTCCGGAAATATTTGACAAACAAAAAACTATGGAACAAAGAAAAAGAAGAAGCGCTAGTTAAAGAACTAAACGACTTTGTTGGTGAAACATTCAAAAAAGTAGAGCAATCAGCGCCCGTAACGGTTGATGATGTGTTCGATTACACCTATGCGACGCTCACGGATGAACTCAAAAAACAAAAAGCGTACTACAAACAATATCTTAAAGAAACGGAGGGTCAGTAATCATGGCAGAAATGACAGTGTTACAAGCGATCAACCATACGCTTGAACAACAAATGGAAAAAGACGATACCATCGTTGTTTATGGTGAAGATGCTGGATTTGAAGGTGGCGTGTTCCGGGTTACTGCGGGTTTGCAAAAGAAGTTTGGCGAAGACCGCGTATTCGATACGCCCATCGCAGAAGCCGCCATTCTCGGTACCGCGGTCGGGATGGCCGCAAACGGTCTTAAACCCATCCCAGAAATTCAGTTTTCTGGCTTTATGTTTCCAGGATTCAAGCAGATTGCGACCCATATGGCACGCATGCGCAACCGTTCACGTGGTAAGTATGGATTACCTATCGTAATCCGCATGCCTTATGGTGGTGGCGTTCGTGCACTTGAACACCATTCAGAAGCACTTGAAACACTTTTTGCCCATATACCAGGTCTAAAGTTAGTCATTCCTTCAACACCTTATGATGCGAAAGGGTTATTGACTGCGGCCATACAAGATCCTGATCCCGTCGTTTTCTTCGAAACTAAACGGATTTATCGTGCCTTTAAACAAGAAGTGCCCGAAGAAGTTTATACAGTTCCAATTGGCAAAGCACGTGTGACTAAAAAAGGCGATGACATCACACTCGTCGCTTGGGGCGCGATGATGCGTGAATCAGAAAAAGCCATTAAACAAATTGAAGAAGAACTTGGTTTGAGCATTGAACTCATCGATTTACGGACCATCGCACCTATGGACTCAGAAACTGTCGTGGCGTCGGTGAAAAAAACAGGCCGTCTTGTCGTTGTACATGAAGCGGTCAAAACATTAGGCATCGGCAGTGAACTGATTTCACGCGTTAATGAAGAAGCTTTTGAGTATCTTGAAGCACCGCCTGTACGGGTGACCGGCCATGATATTACTGTCCCACTCCCTAAAGGCGAACATCACCATATGGTCGACGCAAAACGGATTGCTTATGAGTTAAGAAAACTCGCTAAATATCAAATATAGGAGGTTGACCATGATTGATTTCAAATTTGCAGATATCGGAGAAGGCATCCACGAAGGTGTCATTCTTAAGTGGTTTTTTGAAGTCGGTGACAAAGTAGAAGAAGGCGAAACACTTTGCATCGTCGAAACAGATAAAGTTAATGCAGAAATTCCCGCCCCTGAAAGTGGCACCTTAAAAAAACGGGGTGCAGAAGTCGGTGAAACCATTCATGTTGGTGAAACACTCGCATTGATTGATGATGGTTCAGGTGACTCAAGTAGTGATGAAGAAGCACCTAAAAAAGAAGAAACTGAGTCAAAACCAAAAGAAAAAGAAGAACCTAAACCAGTCAAGGGCGATGATGCCGCAAGTGTCGTAGGCGCCATTGAAATGTCTGATGAAGTGATGGCTGCATCGACAGAACATGAAGAAAACCAACAAGAAACAACAGAGAAAGTCAAAGTGCTTGCCACACCTGTAGCCCGTAAACTCGCGCGTGATCTCAACGTTGACTTGAGTCAAGTTAAAGGCTCTGGTCCACACGGACGCGTTCTTAAAGCGGATATTGAAGCGGCCGCAGAAAGTAAAAAAGAAGCGTCTGTCCCCGCAGCGACTTCGCAAACGACATCGTATGCGATGCCTAAATTTGATGAATCCCGCGTCCGTCGCGAAAAAGTGACCAAACTGCGGAAAGCGATTGTTGATGCGATGGACACATCAAACGCGCTCATTCCTGCCACAACCGTGATGGATGAGTTTGATGTGACCGAACTTGTTACATTCCGGAATGAACAA
>SKGI01000135.1 GCA_007117555.1 Candidatus Izemoplasma sp.
GAATTGCTATATTAGTGAACCCATTTAAAGCTTACCATGGGCATCAAGTCGTAGAAGTATATGTGGATGGTACTTACATGATGTGTGACTTTTTATATGGCGTTATGGCTAGATTAGATCGAAATTATTCAGTTTATGAGTTACTTAATCGTCCTGATTTAGTTAAAGAAATATACCATCGAAAGATCCGAAATTTAAAGCAATTAGATGACATAGCTGGCCTCTATAATCGCGTCGCAATCTCTGCGTATGATATAACCAAAAAACATGATTATACTATTTCTAGACCCAATGCCTATTATTTAAAATTGATGAATCTCACTCAAGATGGCACTTGGCAAATGCATGAAGATGCATCTGAATCATGACACACATTAAAGATGAAAAAGGTTACTTTGGCGTCATAGAAAGTTTGTAACATGAGACGCTACATTGGAATCATGACCCAATGGGTATCTATCAAGACAGTTTAACGTAACTGCCAGCACAATCACCAATATAGTCTCCTTTTAGTAAACCGATACGGATGGCGCGAAAGGACGTGCTGAAAAATGAAAACATTGATTTGTATAACGGGTCCTTTAGCAGCGTATAAATCTTCGTGTGCGCTGTTTCTTGCAAAAGACTTAAAGTTGCCCGCCTTTATGAAAGACACATTTAAAGAAACATTATGCGAGACTTTAGGTGCGCGTGATCGTGCGGAAAACTTGCGCTTAAGTAAAACCGCTGTTTTATTGCTTGAAACCGCCGCGTTTTCAACGCTTGAGGCTCAAGATGTTGCCCTCATCGAGGCAAACTTCAAACAAGAAGAACTCGATCATTTGGTACAGGCTTGTAAAGCGCGCAATATACACCTGCTTTGTTTATATCTTGGTGGTTCACCGGAAGTTTTATATGCCCGCTATTTAAAGCGAGAAACTTCGCGGCATGTCGCCCATCGTTCAGCGGGGACAATGACATTGGATACGTTTAGTCAATCGGTGCACGATTATGAGAGGGTGGTGTATCCTGAATCGTGTTGGCGCTATGATACAGAGACCGATCCTAAGTTGCTATTTAAAGCGATTTCTAAGCGACTTGAAGCCTATCTTAATAGTTGAAGAGACCTTTAAAGACAGAGAGGAAGTATAGAGGATGACTGTTGATCAACTTGTTAAAAATCGTCAAAGCTGTCGCAAATTTACAGGAGAACCTGTCGCATCAAAATCATTGAACACCATTCTTGAAGGAGGTCGCCTTGCTCCGAGTGCTGTCAATGGGCAACCATGGCATTTTTATGCGGTGACAAGCCCCACGTTACAGGCGAAAGTTGCCGATGCCCTGCAAAGTTTTGCTTCTTTAGCAGGGGCGTATATCGTTGTTGTTGAAACTGCACCAACCTTGCCAGTTAAAGCGGCCAATCGCCTAAAAGGGCATCAGTTTCCGCAAATGGACATCGGGATTGCGACAGCACAGATGGTCTTACAAGCGGAAGCGCTTGGGATTGCACAATGTATTTTAGGCTGGTTTAATGAACGGAAGATTCGCGTGGCGCTTGGACTTAAAAAGAAACAACGGATTCGTTTAGTCATTGCGCTTGGTCACGCTAAAAACCCAGAAGTACGTCCGAAAAAACGGAAAGCAGTTGAGGCGGTGATCACGTATGTCTAATCGCTGGGTTGAAAAACTTGAGGCGCGCTTAGGCACGATTGTCTCAAACCCTGACAATTTATTGAGTGCACCTATGCAACACGCTTTGCTTGCGGGGGGCAAACGACTTAGGCCTAAGCTATTTAACAGCGTTTTAGTCATGTTTGGGCTCGATATCAAAGATTACTTAGATGTGGCGTGTGCATTAGAGATGGTCCATACGTACTCGCTCGTCCACGATGATTTACCAGCGATGGATGATGATGCATATCGTCGTGGAAAGCCGACGGTGCATGTAGCATATGATGAAGCGACGGCCATACTAAGTGGCGATGCGTTGCTGACTGATGCGTTCACCGTTTTAGCGAATGCGCAGAATTTAAGCGCTGAAAAACGAATTAAATTGGTCTGCATTTTAGCAGAAAAAGCGGGTTCAAGTGGCATGGTCGCAGGTCAAGTTCTCGACTTAAAAGCGACTAAGCAAACGATTGATGTTGCTGCGCTCAATACGATGCATGCCTTAAAGACTGCGGCTTTATTTGAAGCCGCGCTAATGATGGGTGGGGTCGTTTCCGGTGTCACGGATCTGCATCAACTAGAGGGTTGCGGGCGGGCACTCGGTCTTGCCTTTCAAATTCAAGATGATTTACTCGATGTTGAAAGCACCCAAGAAGCGATGGGCAAAAGTTTAAGTGATGCAAGTCATGAAAAAGCATCTTATGTGCGCATCATGGGACTTTCAGATGCAAAAGAGGCTTGTCGCGCCACCTTTGAAAAAGCACGCACCTTATGCGCTGCACTTAGTGTCGATGCCGAACCATTACACACATTGATTGACACGATCGAACAACGGAATAGGTAAATGTGCGCAAGAAAAAACACCTCAAACTGAGGTGTCAGTTGCTTGACGCAGGTGCCGGGCGTTTAAATAAGTACGTATCGCCGACATCATACTGATCATAAATGCGTTTTGAGACAGCTTCTTGTGCGGTCACAGGTTCGTGAAACCCTTCAAGTTCATAAGTTAGATTAAAATAGTGTTGACCATTTCGGATGACTTTTTCAGTGATGGTCGCTTCCACCTCAATCATGTTTGAATCATCACACGCAGTCAGTGTCACCATAAAAAATACAAGTAAACTACAAAGCAAGAAACGTTTCATCGCAAACCTCCAATCATTCATATACATTCACTATAAGATTAAAACGTTTACGCGTCAACTTAATTTTTGACATGTGTGAAAAAAAGTAATAAAACCGTGTGAAAGTGGCGGATATTAGCTTGCATTTACGTTTAGACTGTGCTATATTTTCCTTGTACAATTGAATCGTCTTTAGGGCAGGGTGTAATTCCCGACCGGCGGTATAGTCCGCGAGCTTAAAGCATGATCCGGTGTGATTCCGGAACCGATAGTGATAGTCTAGATGAAAGAAGACAGCGTATGTGGACTCTTTTGTTTGCCCTGAGTATGTTATGGGGCTTTTTTAATGGAAAAAGTCCGAAAAGAGAGGATGAGTCTTATGCGTCAAGATACGGTGTTTCGTTTGGCCTTGCTTGCGAATTTGTCAGCATTATCGATTATTCTTTATTACACCATTCGCATTCCTTTACCCTTTATATTTCCTGGTTTTTTAGAAATACAGTTTTCTAATGTTCCAGCGATTATTGCCGGCTTTATGACGGGTCCCGTTGGTGGCGCTGTCGTGGTCGTCGTGCGAACGCTTGCGAAAATGCCTGGGTCACATACGATGAATGTCGGGGAGTTTGCCGATATGATCATCGGCATTCCTACAGTCGTTATTTCTGCGGTCATTTACATGAAACATCGCACAAAAAAAGGTGCCATCCTCGCGTCGGTGGCTGGGATTATTACTTGGGTTGTTGTGGCGGTCATTGGAAACTATTTCCTCTTTTTGCCGTTTTATGCAGAGTTATTTGGCGTCGATGAGTTGATTAAATTTTAGCAAGTCATTCCGGGTGTCACGGCCGATAATTACTTATGGCGTTTTGCACTTTTTGCGGCGCTGCCTTTTAACATTTTATTAGCGAGCATGGTCTATGGCATCACATTCTTAAGTTATAAACGCTTAGTGCATCTCATTGAGTCTGTTCATAGTCGTTTGCGTGATTCATGACCATTATTGTTGATGCGGACGCATGTCCTGTCAAAGGTATTATTGCGGAAGCCGCCATCGTCCGCAAACTTAAGGTGTTATGGGTGGCGAGTGTTGACCATGAAATCAGTATGCCAACGGGCACGGTCATCCGTGTGGATGCAGGCATGGATTCAG
Source organism: Candidatus Izemoplasma sp. (assembly GCA_007117555.1). Lineage (GTDB taxonomy): Bacteria > Bacillota_I > Bacilli_A > Izemoplasmatales > Izemoplasmataceae > SKGI01. Next base: position 3,922 of record SKGI01000135.1, read on the forward strand.
CGGATCACACCATCATTAAGCATACCGATGCTACGTCGCTTGTTATTACACAAGACTATGGTCTCGCAGCACTTTGTTTAGCTAAAGGGGCAAAAGTGATTCATCCTGAAGGTTGGGCGTATCGAGTGGAAACCATCGATGGCTTGCTTGCGCGACGTCATATGCACCAGATGATTCGTCGCTCAGGGGGTAGACACAAAGGGCCAACCAAAAGAAAAAAAGATGCCGATAAGCGCTTTAAAGCCGTCTTAATTGAACATCTTGATTTGTATGTAGATAAAGCACTTAAGCGTTAGAATACTTTGGTAAGAAAGCGATCAAATTGTAGGCAATCATGGTGAGTATACTGAAAATTAAGGTGCCAACTAATAGCCATGGGACTGAAGAAGGCCGCTCAAATTGATTTAAAACAATACCTAAGTAAGCCCAAATATAAACCAAACTATAAACGGGTGATTTAAAATAGCGGATGACGTTGATGGCGATACCAACACCGATTAAGACAAGTAGCGATGTCAACCAAATCGAGGCGGTTCCAAACGGATCGATGAGGTCTAAACTGACAAGCCAAATGGTCACATTGGCGATGCTAGCAACACTGACCCATCCAAAATAAATCATGAAAGTAGTCCGCTCAAACTTTGCCGGTGCCTCGGCCAGTTCATGGATGAGCACTGTGATGCGTCCGACTGTATAAGTAAGAAAAAACAACATCGCCATGGCCCAAACAATCAACAAAGCATGCCAAACAATAAGCCATGCGATGTTAAAGAGACAAGAGATGATGAACCAAATTGCTAGTTTTCTAAACAGCATAGGATCGGTGCTTGCGTCGTAAGTCAACAAACGGGCGACGAATAAACCAAGCAGTAAGTAAATAAGGCCCCAAATAGAAAAAGTGAAGCCAGCCGGTGTAAAGAGCGCGTCAAACTGATTAGAAATAGCCCCTGTTGAACGCCCAAAAAGTGGCCAAGCATTGGCGAGAATATTCATCAAAATGACTGAACCATAGGCCAGTAAAACCCCTGCTTTTAATCCGTGTGCTTCACGCATTGGGTTCACTCCTTTTTTAGAACACAGTGTTTGGGATGTTTTATCCCTGTCATATAGGTTATTGTACCACTCATGCTTGCATCTTGGCAAATTTTCTAAGTCGAGTTTCAAGCGAGATAAGACTTTAAACATAGACTAACAAACCGAATGAATCTAGGAGGCACACGATGGCAGAGAAAACTTGGCGTCAAGCGTTACTGCAATATTTTATTAAGACATTGAATGGGATGGCTTACGGATTATTTTCAACACTCATCATCGGCGTGATTATTCGAACCATTGCCGATTTAACCGGCTTTGAAGCATTAAGAGAAGTGGCCTTAGCTTTGATGGGACTGATGGGTGTTGGCATTGGGTTAGGTGTCGCTTGGAGTTTGAATTTAAGCGGACTTAAGTTAATTGCCGGTGCGATGGCAGGCGGGATTGCGACACGCTTAGTCGCCCCTGATCCAGTGGTGGCTTATTTAACAAGTATTGCGGCGATTGAAGTGTTGCGACGCGGCCTTAAAAAGCCGACGCCGCTTGATATTCTTCTCATTCCTTTGCTTGGCGCATTGGTTTCATTTGCGGTTGTATCACTCATTGGTTTGCCTGTGGCGACATTTATGGGTTGGATCGGTGATTTCATTCAAACTGCGACGACGTTAAGACCCTTCTTGATGGGGCTGATTATTGCCGTTGTTATGGGGATGGCCCTCACGGCCCCCATTTCTAGTGCTGCCATTGCGATCTCGATTACTTTATCAGGCATTGCAGGTGGGGCCGCAGTGGTCGGTGGTGCCGTGCAAATGCTTGGCTTTGCGGTGATGTCGCGTAAAGATAACCCCATTGGTACAGTAATATCGATTGGCATTGGCACCTCGATGCTTCAGTTTAAGAACATCTTGAAAAAGCCGATTATATGGCTCCCCCCAATTATTGCTTCAGCCATACTGGGTCCGTTATCAACGGTGTGGCTACAAATCGAAACGGATTACAGTGGTTCAGGCATGGGGACGAGCGCGCTCGTCGGTCAAATCGCCACGATTGATGCGATGGGTGCCGACGCTTCAGTTTTATTTGGCATTGTGTTGTTGCATGTAATATTGCCGATTGCGTTAGTGTTTGGTCTCGACTTGCTGTTCCGACGCACAGGATTAATTAGACTAGGTGATCTCAGTCTAAAAGCTACAGAATAAGACCTTTTCGAAGGTCTTTTTATATGCACGAAAGCAGCTTTCAAGCGGCTTATCTAGTATAATAAAAGTAACAGAAGGTAACTTTTAATAAAGACTGTTTGGAGGTAAAGCCATGCGCATCGATCCGAATACACAATCATCAAAAGCGCTCTATAAACTGATGACAAGTGCGGTATTGCCTAGACCGATTGCACTCGTTTTAACACGGAGTCAAGCGCACGTTGTAAATGTGGCACCCTTTAGTTATTTTAATGTGGTGACATCTGCGCCACCACGATTATCGATTTCCATCAGTAAACTTAAAGGCGCTCGAAAAGATACGGCACGAAACATCGTTGAAACAGGACGCTTTGTGGTACATGTTGTGACACACGATATGCTTGAAGATGTCAACAAAACGAGTGCAACGCTCCCCCCACATGAAAGTGAGTTGACGTTGACACAATTCTCAGTTGACACTTCAACTGAAGATGATTTACCACATATTGTCGATAGCCCCGTCCGTTTTGTGTGTAAACTTGAACAAACCATTGATTTTCCTGAAGCGGAGTTGTTTATCGGTCGCGTGGAAGCGATTGATATTGCACCGCATGTATTTGATGCAACACGCGGTGTAATCGATCACAAAGCACTCGAACCCGTCGCGCGATTAGGGGGGCCATACTACGCCCGCTTAGGCGAAATCATCGCGTTAAAAAGACCTTAAAAAAGGATGTGAAATGTATGATTCATCTTTACGAACCAGGTCAAAAAGATCGTCCTGTTTTATTTTTATTGCACGGAACAGGTGGTGATGAACACGATTTATTGCCACTTGCGGCCCATATTGATGAAACAGCCACAGTACTCAGTGTCCGTGGAGATGTCTCAGAAAATGGTATGAACCGTTTTTTCAAGCGCTTAAGAGAAGGCGTCTTCGATGAAGAAGATTTAATTA
>SKGI01000101.1 GCA_007117555.1 Candidatus Izemoplasma sp.
AATAGGATTGATACAAGCAAAAACAATAAACTTTGCATCGCATAGCGCATCCCAAGTTGTAAACGGATGCGTAAACGATTCAAGTGACGCTGTCCTTTACGTAATAAATAACGGGCGTAACCATACGTGATTAAAGGCAATAAAACACTAGGCAAAAAGAAAGCGTAAAGCACCCCATCTTTAGGTATGAAAAACGATGCTTGCGGCATTTGATAGCGCACTGCATAAGCCTCGAATAAATAATTACCAAAGCCTAAACTAAGCCCAAAAGCGAGCGACACTACTAAAGCAAGCACCCCACCCATTAAGCTGAGTGCTAAGGCGCGTTCATGCGATGAATAGCCTTGTGCTTCTAACAAGGCCATATCCTGTGCTTGTGCATCGAGATGTCGTTTGATAAAGACGAGTAAAACACTTAAAGAGAACGTCGCAAAAACACCTAAAAAGACGGTCGCAAATACCGCAGCGGTTTCCGTTTCCGTTTGGATTGCTGAGATACGTAAATTAAAGTCCGCTGGAACGACAGCTTGTACCATTTGCATGTTTTTACCAAAGGCACGTAAATCAGCGGTTAAAATATCTGCCACATCAAAACGATCATATAAGAGCGTAAAGTTGCCACGCCCAATATATTTCACTGTAAAAGGCATCCGTAAATCATAGATGACGGATTCTTCTACAAGCACAAGCGTTTGTGTTTGTGGATCAAAGTTAAGCTCATTGGCGCGAATCATTGGGCTTGTGTGTTCAGGGGCATAAAAGAACCCCGTGATGGTGAACGGACGACCGCGTATGGTAAATGTATCACCTATTGCAAGATTATTAGCCTGGGCAAAAGAAGCATAAATTGCGGCTTCATGTTTTTCTTCAGGAAGCTGCCCTGCGGTAATGAGCGGTTTATTAATGGTATCATTAATGGATATGAAACGATAAATCATCTCACCATCTTCAAGATTGGCGCCGACGGATTTTTCAAACGTTAAATCACTTGCGTTTGATAACTGTTCAATTAAAGGATTAAATACGACATCGTAAACTTCAGGATACAGATGAATCGATCGTTGAATAATTTCTGTAACGCGTGCGAGGGAACTCGGATCGCGCTCATCAAGTCCTGCACAGACTGAAATAGGGTAGATTGCACACACTTGTGCGCGCTGCTGGCTAGTCAGTAAGGAAAAATCAATCTGACCGAGCACAATACTAAAATCTTCAATCTGTTGTGTCTCATAATAATCGTCAATGGGTGCATGAAGCCGGTCGACAAGTGTGCGGATCAAGGTGAAACTGAAGATGATTAAAAAAAGAACGAGTGACAAAGACACGATATAAAAAGGTTTACGGGCCAGTTTTTTTATTTGATCAAGCCAAAGTAATAACATCGTGCATGCACCTCCGTTCAAACCCATTATACACTAGAACGATAAAATCAACCATGATGTCTCTCTCGTAAAGTCTAAAAATAGTCGCTTTTTTTATGCGCTTTAAGTCGTCAAATTACTGAAAGTTTTTAAAGCCTATTTTTTGCGCAGAAAAAAGATTGACAACGCTTACATCTCTCAAGTATAATGGGTGTGGAAACAAACAGAGGTGCGGTGCCTTGGTAACTCAAGATGTGTTTAAACGTAGGCCGTTTGGTCTTGAGTGAAGGAAGACACTGCCGAAAGTGTGTCGTTGCCTACAAACGTCATACTTGATGTCCTGGGAGACACCCATTACATTGCCATGTTTCATGGAGAGCTGTAACTTTTATCAGCTCTTTTTATTTTTTCGTGAAGATTAGGAGGAAACCGTATGATTGAAACGATGAAAATTGGTGATGAGCGCCGGTATAAACGCACCATCACAACAGAAGACATCAGATTGTTTGGCCAAGTCACAGAAGACATGAACCCAGCGCATTTTGATGCTGCCTATGCCGCAAAGACGCCCTTTAAGAAACCGATTGTTCATGGGATGCTTGTTGGCGCGCTGTTCAGTCGTATTTTCGGACTCGAATATCCTGGTGAAGGAACCATTTATTGTGGACAAACATTGAAGTTTCGCAAACCAGTCTACCCCGATACCGAGCTCGAAGTCAGGGTGCGTCTAATTGATTTAAACATAGAGCGTAATCGGGTCACCTTTTTAACCGAAGTCTATGATCATGCTGGTGACTGTGTCTTAACAGGCGAAGCGACTTTGATGCCACCAAGGGCGACATCATGATAAATAAACAAAAATATTTAGACCGTCAAACGTTTGTGAAACATTTATTTGACGGCATGCACATTATGGTCGGTGGATTTATGACGTGTGGTACACCAGAACAATTAATCGACTGGTTGCTAGAATCAAATATTAATGATTTAACAATTATCTGTAATGATGCTGGCTATCCTGAAGCAGGAGTTGGCAAGCTGATTGCGGCCGGTCGTGTTCGCAGCTTGATTGCCTCACACATTGGTTTGAACCCGATTGCCGGCACAAAGATGTCTGATGGCACACTCGATGTGACCTTAGTACCGCAAGGCACATTGGCAGAACAAATCCGCGCCGGTGGGGCTGGATTAGGCGGTTTCTTGACGCCAACAGGTTTAAATACCCCTGCAGAAGAGGGGAAAGAGCGTCTTGAAGTAGATGGACAACCGTATATACTCGAACGGCCGTTACGCGCTGATTTAGCTTTGATTAAAGCCCGTCAAGTCGATCGATATGGCAATTTGAATTATGCTAAAACCGCGCGAAACTTTAATCCAGTCATGGCAACCGCTGCCAAGCTAGTTTGCGTTGAAGCAACGGAACGCATTCAGGTCATGGACCCTGAAGTTGTCATTACACCGCATGTACTAGTGGACTATATTTTAGCGGAGGTGCGCGATGGACGCTAAAACCATTATCGCTAAACGCGTAGCTAAAGAGTTACACGATGGTGATCTCGTCAATCTTGGTATTGGCTTGCCAACTTTAGTCGCCAACCACATTGACGCAGACATTACCGTTCATCTTCAAAGTGAGAATGGCTTAATTGGGTTAGGACCAAGCCCTGAATTAGAACACGTTGACCTTAATCTTACGAATGCAGGCGGCCAACCGGTCACACTCATTGAAGGGGGCATGTACTTTGATTCTGTCACCTCTTTTGGGATCATTCGAGGCGGCCATGTGGATGTGACGGTTCTTGGTGCCTTAGAAGTCGATGCAGAAGGATCGCTCGCATCGTGGATTGTTCCGGGGAAACGGGTGCCTGGGATGGGCGGTGCGATGGATTTAGTCGTCGGTGCACAAAAGGTCATCGTCGCAATGACTCACACCAACAAAGGTCAGCCAAAAATAAAAACACAATGCACTTTGCCTTTGACTGCGTATCGGCAAGTGAACTTAATTGTGACTGAACTCGCTGTGATTGCAGTCCGAGAAGACGGACTACATCTACTCGAAATACACCCAGATACAACCTTAGAAAAAGTTTTAGCGCTCACGGAAGCACCTTTACACGTCAAAACGTATACGAAAATGGAGGGATAAAAATATGTTGACAGTATCACATACTTTACGCTTGTCACAACAAGATGCCCATTATGGCGGCCAACTTGTCGATGGTGCACGTGTGTTGGCACTGTTTGGTGATTTAGCCACTGAGCTACTCATTCGCCATGATGGTGATGAAGGACTATTTCGCGCTTATGAAAGTGTCGAATTTCTTGCGCCGCTTTATGCCGGCGATTTTATCGAAGTTACCGCAACGATTTCTCACGTAGGCCGTACGTCTCGCAAGATGACTTTTGTTTGCAAAAAAATTATCCAATCGCGACCAGATTTAAGTGAGAGTGCAGCGGAGGTCCTTTCAGAACACATCGTGACTACAACAGCGCAAGGGACATGTATTGTGCCGCTTGACAAGCAAAGGATCCAACATGGATAAATTGATTATAACGTGCGCCATTAGCGGTGCTGAGGTCATGAAGACACATAATCCATATGTGCCCTATACCCCAGTTGAAATGGTAAGAGAAGCACGCGAAGCTGTCGAAGCCGGTGCGAGTATTTTACATGTACATGCTCGAGAAGACGATGGGACACCTACACAGTCTAAAGCACGCTATGAAACAATCATTCGCGCCATTAGAGAAACGTGTGGTGATGTCATTATTCAACCTTCAACCGGTGGTGCGGTCGGTATGTCGATGGATGAAAGATTGGCTGTTTGCGACTTGCCGCTTGAAATGGCGACGCTTGATTGCGGCACCTTAAACTTTGGCGGAGATGCGATTTTTGTGAACACAGAAAATGATATAATCCGGGCCGCTAAATTAATGTCTGAACGCGGTATCTACCCAGAACTTGAATGTTTTGAAAAGGGTCATATTGATACCGTGTTAAGGCTCATTAAAAAAGGTCTCATGCCTGCGCCGCATCATTTCAGCTTTGTGCTTGGCACGCCGTGTGGGATGCAAGGCAGTGCTCGTGATTTTCATTTCATGCGAGAAAGCATCCCTAAAGACGCAACGTACAGTGTCGTTGGCATTGGACGTTATGAGTTTCCCCTTGCAGAACTCGCCATTCAATATGGGGGTCATGTACGGGTTGGTTTAGAAGATAATATTTATCTTGAAAAAGGTGTACTAGCAAAAGGGAACCGCGTCTTAGTTGAACATGTCGCAGCGTTAGCTAGACAGTACAACCGTCCTTTAGCCACGCCCGCTGAAGCTCGACAAATTCTTGGTATGGAGGCCTTTGATGATGAAAGCATCTTGTAAATATGGTAGCCACCGAGTGCTCGAACCTAAAGGTGCCTTACCACAAGCAGCCATAAGACTTGATAATAATCCTACATGCGGTGACAATGAATGCCTCATCGATGTCCAAATTCTCAACATCGATTCGGCCTCGTTTCATCAAATTAAACAGGCGAGTCATCACGATGAAGCGGTGATGGCGGCTATGATTCAAGACATCGTTAAGTCACGAGGAAAAATGCAAAATCCTGTGACAGGGAGTGGGGGCATGTTAATTGGGACGGTTCGTGAAGTTGGACCAAACTTTCACAATCAAGATTTAACTCCAGGTACGCCGATTGCAACGCTTGTATCTTTGACACTGACGCCACTTATCATTGAAGAAATTACCGCCATAGTTTTAGAACACGATCAAGTGCATATCACTGGTACAGCTGTCTTATTTGATTCAGGTGTTTATGCGGTACTACCAAATGATCTCGATGAAACCTTGGTGCTTGCGGCTTTAGATGTCGCAGGTGCACCACCACAAATGGCGCGTCTTGCCCGTCAAGGTGACACGGTTTTTGTCTTAGGCGCAGCGGGAAAAAGCGGTTTACTGTGTGTTGCTCAAGCCCGTCAGTCGGTTGGTTTGAATGGGCGTGTGATTGGCTTAGTAAATGAACCAGAACAACAAGCCCTCCTTGAAGAACTTGGATGGTGTGATCACATCATCCTTGCGGATGCAAAGGATGCTTTAGAAGTCTATAAAGCCGTTCAAGTGGTGACCGAAGGTCAAATGGTCGACCTCAGTGTGAATGTCGTCAATATTAGCGATACTGAGATGACATCGATGATGGTTACGAAAGAAGGCGGCACAGTCTATTTCTTCAGTATGGCGACGAGCTTTCAAAAAGCAGCCCTTGGAGCCGAAGGAATCGGCAAAGACATTACGATGATTATTGGCAATGGGTATGCGAAAGACCATGCTGACTTTACGTTAAATCTTTTACGCAATACACCAGAATTACTCGATATTTTTAAAACACGCTATACGAAAACATAAGGAGGTCTGGCGATGAAGAACCACCACAATACAGATCATCTTGCTAGGCGCGCCCATCTATTTCCAACTGTGAGCGATGCAGATTGGAACGATTGGCACTGGCAAACGCGACACCGGATAACGTCTGTGGATGACTTGAAAAACTATTTAACATTGAGTGATCGAGAGGAAGCGCTCATCGGCGATGTGCTCGACCGTTTTCGTATGGCGATTACACCGTATTATTTAACGTTAATTAATCCTGATGATGCGCATTGCCCAATCCGTCTTCAAGCCGTTCCATTAGGCAGTGAGTTGACGGTTGGCCAACACGATATGCTCGATCCACTTTCTGAAGATCATGACTCACCTGTCCCAGGATTAACCCATCGTTATCCTGATCGGGTCCTCTTTCTCATTACCGATATGTGTAGTATGTACTGCCGACATTGTACACGCCGTCGTTTCGCCGGTATGAAAGATGCGAACATGTCTGAAGAACGTTTAGAAGCGGCTTTAGAGTATATTGCATCGACTCCAAGTATTAAAGATGTTTTATTGAGTGGTGGGGATGCGTTACTCGTCAGTGACCAACGTCTTGAATGGATACTTAAGCGTCTTCGCGCCAGTGAACATGTTGATGTGATCCGGCTTGGTACGCTCACACCTGTCGTCATGCCTCAACGCATAACACCCGCCCTTGCGAATATGTTAAAACAGTATCACCCTGTGTGGGTTAACACCCATTTCAACCATCCTGATGAAATGACGCCTGAAACAGCGCAAGCACTCGCGACCCTTGCGGATGCAGGCATTCCACTAGGCAATCAATCGGTGCTTTTACGCGGGATCAATGATTGTGTCCATACCATGCGCCGGCTTGTACGCAGTTTAGTTGCTCATCGTGTGCGTCCATACTATATTTATCAATGCGATTTGTCTACCGGCATTGAACACTTCCGAACGACAATTTCTAAAGGCATTGAAATCATCGAAGGGTTACGCGGTCATGTGAGTGGCTATGCCGTGCCGACCTATGTCGTCGATGCACCTGGTGGTGGCGGCAAAATTCCTGTCATGCCACAGTATGTCATTTCACAAGCGCCTGGCAAAGTGGTTTTAAGAAACTACGAAGGGGTCATCAGCACATACAGTGAGCCAAAACACTATATCTCTGACTGCCAATGTGATGCCTGCCAAGAGACGCTTTCAGAAGGGGTTAGTGGCTTGCTGCAAGGGGCTCGTATTGCACTTGAACCGGCCCATTTGAACCGAAAAGAGCGCCGACGTC
>SKGI01000057.1 GCA_007117555.1 Candidatus Izemoplasma sp.
CTCGATACGTTGAAATGATAATATTTGGTGGCGTGCCAATTAATGACATCATCCCACCGAGAAGACTTCCAAAGGCTAACGGCATAAGATATAACGATGGACTGCGGTTGTTTTTACGCGCGAGTCGAATCGCAACGGGCATAAAAAGTGCCAAAGCACCGACATTGTTCATAAATGCACTCGCTAAAGTCACAAGCACAAGTAAGACAATCAAATGGATTTCTTCGTACTGACCTAACCGACCTAAATGGCGTACAAGTACATCGACTAAACCCGAGTGCATCAACCCACGACTCACAAGTAAAACCGCCGCAACGGTGATGACCGCTGGATGGCTAAACCCTAAAAATGCTTCATCAAATGGCACCAAACCAACGAGCGTCACAAACATCAAGGTCGCAAACGCCACCAAATCATAACGCCACCGACCCCAAGCAAACAAAACAAGCACGACAAACAAAACGATGAGTATCATCCATTGATCAAAAGGCATTGTGTGCCACCTCTTTAATATGAATCAAAATATTGTCATAATGTAAACAGTATTTTCTAAAAACGCACCGTCGCGGTGCGTATTAACGAGCCAACTCAAGCAGTTTGATGACTTCATCGTATGTGGGATGATCAGACACGTTGCGAACATATTCTCGGTAGATAATCGTCCGCTGTTTATCTAGCACAAAAACAGCTCTTGCTAAAAATCGAAGTGGTGCGATCAACACCCCGTACTTACGACCAAAATCAAGTTCGCGATGATCAGACAAAGTGACCACTTGATCGAGACCACTCGCACCACACCAGCGCTTTTGAGCAAATGGTAAGTCCACCGAAATTGTCAGAAAATCAACTTTAGAGCGCTCTTTTAAACGCTCATGAAACGTGCGTGTCTGGTAATCACACACCCCAGTATCTAAGCTCGGCACGACACTAATCACAATAAAATCACGTGTAAAATCAGCTAACGTAACGGGCTGAAGTTGGGTGTTTAAAACGGTGAAATCTGGCGCTGCTAAACCGCGCTCAAGCGGTTTGTCTGTCAACGCAAACGCTTTATTCCCAAACATTACTTCCATATAAGTCATCCCTTCTATCCCATGATAGTTCAATTATAGCATATCACCATGGTGATACTCAATCTGAACTGTTTAAAAGTGTCGCTTTCTCAATCGCTAATAAACTAATAACCCCTACAGATCCCGCAAGCACTAAGTATAAATATGTCCCCACTGTATGCGCAAAGACAGGGGCTAATCCAAGTGTTGCAGCAGCGTTGATGGAAGCATGAAACAAAATCGTTAGCACAATAGACCCCGTCTTTAAATAAAGCCCTGTTAGAAAGAGACTAAATACCAACGCTTGCAATAGATACGGTAAAAAAGCATAGTCAGATTGACCCGAACCAATAACAAAAAACAACGGTATATGCCAAATCGCCCAAATAAGGCCAATAAATAGGGCCAGTGGTATTGCGGGCCAATGGATCAGTTTGTGTTGTAAATATCCACGCCAACCTACTTCTTCAAGGCCACCTAAAAAGATGCCGGTCATTAAAAACAAAGGAAACAAATAGACAGGCTGCAAATCGAACACAAGCCATGGTGTCCCATATAATGCCCGTCTAACAAAAAGCGCCAATACACCGAGCAAAATAGGAATGACTAACGCATAAATGACTTCATTAACATGAAAACGAAACCGTGTTAAACTACGATAAAAAAAGGATTGGTGGTACGGATCGTTTTGGCGATGAATCAAGACAAAAGCCATCACAGTTGGAACGCTGCCACCAGCGATTAGAAGTAACCAACCTAACCCAGTATTAAGTGTGAGTAAATCCTGCTGGGTTAACACCGCAAGCAAACCATGAAATAATCCCGTAAGAACGAGTGTCAAAACAATGAAAAGGACCGTATACCGAGACAACCTCATAAGGCTGTCTCCGTCTTGTTTTTACGATGGTTTTCAATCAACTTCATCTTAACTTCCCAAAGTGGTTTCGATAAATCCACATAATACTGATGTGGGAACTCAAATCGACGCATTTCATCCCAAAGTGTCTCGAGTTCTGACTGGCAATATGCTTTAACACTTTTTACATCAGGCAGTTGATAGACGCGTTTCCCTTTTTGGTAAATGGGTTCAAGCAGTGCACGCAATGTATAATCCACATACGTCGTCCGCCGCCATGTATGATCAGGGTCAAATAACGTTAAAGGCTGTGTTGTATCGATGACTTCATCATGTAACGTAATTAAATCAGCACAGGCGTGCCCTGAGGGATCATAAATTCGGTATAATTTCTTAAAGTGCGGTGTCGTTAACTTATTCGGATTATCACTTAACTTGATTTTCGGTTTGATTTCGCCGTCCTTTTCAGTCGCGACTAACTTATATACGCCACCAAAAACGGGATCGCTCTTCGCCGTAATCAGCCGCTCGCCAACACCAAACACATCAATGGGCGCGCCTTGGTCAATGAGCGCTTTAATTAAGTATTCATCAAGCGCATTGCTGGCGATAATCTTACACTGATGTAATCCTGCCGCATCGAGTTCGCTCCGAATTTTCTTAGCTAAATACGTCAAATCGCCTGAGTCAATCCGCACGGCGAAGCTCTGCACACCCTGTGGCAATAACGCTTCTTTAATCACTTGAATGGCATTGGGTAAGCCGCTTTTTAATGTATCGTATGTATCAAGAAGAAAGGTTGAATTTTCTGGATAAGTACGCGCATACGCTCTAAATGCTTCAAGTTCCGTATCAAACAACTGAACCCAACTATGCGCCATCGTGCCACTTGCTGGAATCTGCAAATGGGTGTCCGCATACGTATTACTTGTTAAATCAGCACCACCAATATACGCCGCACGCGCACCATAATTAGCACTCGATACACCATGTGCACGGCGCGCGCCCATCTCAATGATTAACCGGTCTTTCGCCGCAAACTTAATCCGACTTGCTTTCGTTGCAATCAAAGACTGATGATTAAACGCAAGCAAAAGATAAGTCTCAAGTAATTGCGCCTCTATCGCGGTAGCGCGAACGGTTAAAATCGGTTCATTTGGAAAAATAACAGTGCCTTCTTTGACAGCATAAACATCACCTTTAAAAGAAAAGTTAGCTAAATATTTTAAAAAGGCTTCACTAAACAATTGTCGTTTGCGCAAATAATCGATGTCCGCTTCAGAAAAAGACAAACTATCAATGTAGTGAATGACTGATTCTAATCCGGCCATGACGGCATAACCGCCTTGATTTGGGATCGAGCGGAAAAACAAGTCAAAGTAAACAATGGTATCTTTAAAACCAGACTCAAAATAACCATTCGCCATCGTGAACTCATAAAAATCAATTAACATACTTTCATTAACTTTATTCATCGTCATCCTCTATTCTCAATATGAATGTGTAAGCCTTCCATAACATCGAGTGCTTTTTCATGGAGGCTTAAGTCAAAACTTGCGGTTGCGACTGCATCAATCATAATTTTGGCTTGTGGACATGCGGCTTTAGCAATCACCGCATTAGACAAAACACATATATTGGAAACAAGTCCTACAAGACGTATATGCGTAAATGCTTGTTCTTTCAAGTAAGCTCCAAGTTCAAGGGAAGGAAAACTTGGTTTCTCAAAACACGGATCATCAGGTGTTTTTAACGCCTCAATGCGTTCAGTCAAACGATGACCTAAAGTGCCTTTTAGACAATGTTCAACCGGTAAATGTTGTCCTTCTTCCGTTGACAAATAGGTCTCATCATGGGTGTCGAGTGTAAAGACAACCGTCCCCTTTTCTTGACGGGTCCTTTGAATGTGATCAACGATCCGCGCCTCAATGGCTTTTGCACCTTCAAAGCCTAAAGCGCCATCGACAAAATCATTTTGGTAATCGACCACAATTAAACAAGTTTTCATGCGACCACCTCCGCTGTTATTGTACCATAATTTTGGAAGATTTACCGCACGGCTAGTCAATTGTTTGACAGTAGGCTAAAATTCGAGTAAACTTGAAACATCAAACGCTAAAGAGGTGTTTTATGAAAACTATTTTGAATGATTCTAAAGATCCGCGTTTTAATCTAGCGCTCGAAGAATATGTCTTGAAATATTTGCCAAGCGATGAAGATTTCGTACTCCTTTGGCAAAACGCAAACAGCGTCATCATTGGCCGTAATCAAAACACGATCGAAGAAATCAATACCGCTTATGTTAAAGCGCATGACGTTCAAGTTGTGCGACGTATCACAGGGGGCGGGGCTGTATATCATGACCTTGGCAATTTAAACTTTTCTTTTGTGACGACCAGTCTTAAAGATAACTTAAACAACTACCGAAAGTTTACAGACCCTGTCATTCATGCCCTAAATGAAATGGGGGTACCCGCATCATTTTCTGGACGGAATGATATTGTTGTAGAAGGTAAGAAAATCAGTGGTAATGCGCAAAGTTACTATAAAAACAAAATGCTTCATCATGGAACGATTTTATTTGACGCTGATTTGTCAATCATTGCGGATGTCCTCAATGTCAAACCAGATAAAATTGCCTCTAAAGGCATCAAGTCTAACCGAGCCCGTGTGACGAATATTAAGCCTTATTTAAAAGAATCGATTACAATGGTTCAGTTTAAAGAGCGTCTCTTAAAAGCTTTACTTGGTGATGATAACATTCTTAGTCACGTTTACTCACTCGACCGCGATGATCTAGAAAAAATCGAACAGCTTGTTCGAGAACGCTATCGTACTTGGGACTGGAACTACGGCGAATCTCCCGAGTTCAGCATTGAAAAAAGTGGCCGCTATGCAGGCGGTCAAGTCTCGTTTCACTTTAATGTTAAAGATGGACGCATCGATGGTTTGAAGATTTATGGTGATTTTCTTGGCAGTCAAGCGTTAGAACCGCTTGAAGAGGCCATGAATGGTGCTTTGTATGAAGAACATGCGATGCGGAAAATCCTTGAAAAACAACCTTTAGATATGTACTTTTTCAACATTACACTAGAAGATGTTCTCGACTGTTTATTCGGATAATAAAACCCCTTTCCAATTAAAAATTTGGAAAGGGGCTTTTTTTATAGATGAATGGGTTTATCTAAAATACCGTGGGCTACTTCATGAATCATTTCTGATAAGGTCGGATGCGGATGAATCGTACGGACAAGATCATCGGCAGTCGCTTCAAGTTGCATCGCTAAGACGCCTTCAGCAATCATTTCGGTTGCCGTCGGTGCAAGAATATGCAGTCCGATAATTTCATTGTATTTTTTAGCTGCAATGAGTTTGACTAAACCCTCTTTTTCACCTTCGCCTAAAGCTTTACCGTTTGCAGAGAGTGGGAATGTCGATACGGTATAGTCAATGTTGCGTTTTTTTGCTTCGGCTTCAGTCAGCCCAACTTGAGCAATTTCTGGGAAAGTGTAGATGCCGGAAGGTACTTTATCATAATCCATCGGATGGCCACCACCTAAAATGGTTTCAACCGCGATGATGCCTTCCATGCTCGCGACATGTGCTAACATGTGTTTGCCGTTTACATCGCCGATGGCATAGACATTCTCGACATTCGTTTTCATTCTCTCATCCGTCTCAATACCTGCGGTTGTGACCGTTAAGTTGAGCGCTTCAAGGCCTTTAAGGTTTGGTCGCATGCCCGTTGCAAGCAAGACGTGATCGGCCGATGCTTCATGGGTCTTTTCTTGGTGACTATAACGAACAGCACTCGCAGTAATCGCTTCGACATCAGCTTCAGTCAAAAGGGTGACACCTTCACTTTTTAGTTTCTTTTTAAAGGCTGCTCGAATTTCTTCATCGACGCCAAGCAAAATGTCTGCTTCACGTTCTAAAATAGTCACTTCAGTACCAAAAGTATTAAAGATGGTCGCAAACTCAACACCGATGACACCACCACCGATAATCACGAGTTTTTTAGGTTGGTTTTTAAGATCGAGAATTTCTTTACTCGTCAATACCATCCCTTGTTCGTACTGCTCTTTCAAGCCTTCAATAGGCGGCATGGCTGGATGGGCACCCGTCGCAATGATGAGGTGGTCGGTTTTAAATGTTTCTTCACCGACTTTTATGGTCTTAGAATCGACTGCTTCAGCGAAGCCATCATAAACGGTCACACCATTTTTTTTAAGCAAATAAGCTACGCCACTTGTCAACTTTTTAACAACAGTAGATTTCCGCTTCATCAAAGCTTTGAAATCAACCGACACATGGGCTGAATCGACTTTGAGTCCATACTGTTTTGCATGCATAAACTGGCTATACACTTTAGCGCTTTTAAGTAACGTCTTAGTTGGAATACAACCCCAGTTAAGACAAACACCACCGATGGCTTCTTTCTCAACAAGCGCCACTTTTTTTCCAAGTTGCGCCGCTTTAATCGCTGCGACATAACCGCCTGGCCCACCACCGATAATGGTGATATCAAATGTGTTCATGTATATCACGCCTCCTTAGCTAAGTAGTAGTGTGATTGGGTCACTCAAGTACGCTTTCAATTGTACCATAAACCGACCCGCATCGCCACCATCAATAATGCGGTGATCAATGGTTAAGGAGACAGGGAACATATCACGAATAACAATCTCATCATCGATGACAACTGGTTTTTTCGTAATTGAACCCATACCTAAAATGGCAACTTCAGGATGTTTGATGACAGGTGTACCAAGTTTGGATCCAAACGCACCATAGTTAGTGATCGAGAATGTTGTATTTTGCAAGGCCGACAGTTGTACTTTACGGTCTCTTGCGACTTGAGCAAGCGTGTCGATTTCCCGGGCTATTTCAAGAATTGATTTTTGGTCGGCATCCTTAATGTTTGGAACGATGAGACCATCGGGTGTATCGACCGCAATACCGATGTTGATAAAATCTTTATATATAATTTCTTCGGTTGTGTGATCAAAGCTTGCATTGAAGACAGGATATTGTTTTAATGTCAACACGACAGCTTTAATGATGAGGGGCAAGTACGTTAACTTGACATCGAGTGCTTCAGTTCGTGTTTTTTGTTCATTCC